>DATGSY010000158.1:0-3393 GCA_035302125.1 Atopostipes sp. | reverse complement strand
ATAAAGGTCATAAAGAGAAGAACCCCGACCAATAAAATGCCTAAATATTGAATCATTGGAGCAATAACTCTTAATCCAATTGTACCTGCAACATCCGCTAACAAAGCAAAGATACCAAGTGGAGCGATTTTCATCACTGTTAGAATAATGTTTAAGGTGACAGTATTTAATTGCTTCACAATATTTAAAAACATCGGATCGCCTGAAGATTTCGTCCACTGGTTCAACTTCTTGATTCCGACTCATCTCCCCAATCGCTCCGATAACAGAGGTCATTACCAACAAAACAACGGACATTTGAATTAAACGAATGAATATATCCCCAATAAATTTCAAGTTCCCAGCCCATTCACCAACGAGCGTACCAAACAGAATTCCAGCAATAGTCGCTATAATAATCTGCATGGTTAACGATAGTTTAAAATTTTTCATAATAGGCACCCTCCGTTGTTGTACATCTTATATTTGATTTTTGCTAAATCCTCTTTATTCATAGCCCTCATTCTCATTTTTTTATACAACTTTCTCAATACTACTATAAACCAAATTTGTAAGCGATAACAATTTAAAACAAGATAAAAATTCATATTTTTTTATCTTCTATAGATAAATAGTCAGTGAATCGCTATTGTATCGCTTTAAAAATGAAAAAACCCTTTAAAGCAGTAAATTTCATTACTTTAAAGGGAGTATATTCTTTTAATTTTGTTCGGTCAATAAAGTGGCCTCAAACGCATCTAGCATTTCACGCACTTCATCGGTGTTCTCGGTTTCCATCAATTGATGACGCAGGTTTGCAGCACCTGGTATACCACGCACGTAAATCTTGAAGAAGCGACGCAAGGGTTTAAACGGTCGATCTTCAACTTTTTGGTTTTCGTCAAACAAATCAAGGTGCAGTCTGAATAAATCAAGCAACTCTTTTGGACTGTGGTCTCTTGCTTCTTCTTCAAATGCAAAGGGGTTGGTGAAAACACCACGTCCAATCATAATGCCATCAACACCATATTTTTCGACGAGTTTCAGACCAACTTGACGATTAGGAATATCTCCGTTAATCGTTAATAACGTATTCGGTGCAATTTCATCACGTAACTTTTTAATTTCAGGAATAACGTCCCAATGGGCGTCGTACTTACTCATTTCAGCACGGGTTCTTAAATGAATCGATAAGTTTGCGATATCTTGTTCAAGGAGATGGGTTAACCAATCCACCCATTCTTCAACTTTCACATAACCCAAACGTGTCTTAACACTGACGGGAATACTGCCTGCTTTTGCTGCTTGAATCAAATCTGCAGCAACTTCTGGTCGGCGGATCAATCCGGCGCCTTTTCCATTTTTAGCCACATTCGCTACAGGACATCCCATATTAATATCAATGCCTTTGAATCCTGCTTTCGCCATATCGATACTCATTTTTTTAAAGTGTTCCGGTTTATCGCCCCAAATATGGGCAACAATTGGTTGTTCATCTTCAGTAAAGGTTAAACGACCACGCACACTGTCTCTACCATCCGGGTGGTTGTAGCTTTCCGCATTCGTAAATTCAGTGAAATACACATCCGGCTCCGCGGCTTCTTTGATCACATGTCGAAACACGACATCTGTCACGTCTTCCATCGGTGCTAAAACAAAAAACGGGCGTGGCAGTTCATTCCAAAAATTTTCAGCCATCTCTTTCATCCTCTCTTCAGTTATTTCGAGTGTTCATCTGTGCTCACAAAAATAAAGCAGACGCATCTGCTTTATTTGTTTAGTATTTAATTTAAATGTTTATTCAATAGATCAACTACAAAATAATACCAAAAAAGATAACTTTCCACAAGATAAAAACACTCGAATTCAAGGACTTACTAACTATGTTTCATCTATTTACTGAAAGTATTCAGCGGGAATTTGAATCCCTGCTGCTTCCAAGTCCTCTGGAGTAATTGGGTACAGATTCATCTCTTGTTCAGGGAATTGAAGGGACTACTCGTCTGCATTCAACTCCAACACCAAAGGTTCTGTACTTGTTGTCTGCCTATCATTCTCTGCAGATGCATAAGTAAGCGTTAAAGCTTCTCCTTCTACCTCAGTGGTTTCTACTTGAAACACCGCATACTCCATCCACTCAGGCACAATATCAATGTATTGGTCGTCCGTTAAAATCAGCGCATAAACGATGGCCGATTCGTAAGGCTCTCCTTCATAAAGTGCATAAGTTCCTTGGAAATCTTCATAAGTATATTGTCCTTTTGATTCTGTCTCATCCGCTTGTTTCGCTTCTACTTCATTGACCACTTTTTCTTTTTTCACAACATCTGAATGATCCACATCGTTCGCATTCCCATTCGTGTACCCACAACCCACCAACAACAAGCCGTTCAACAATATCAACAAAGGTACTATACTTTTCTTCATATTAACTCTCCTATTGAAAACGTTTAACCTCGTCATGAATCATATATTATACTAAAATAATTCACGATACTAGATTAATTTTCAAATATCCAAAATCGAATCAAAACCTCTAGAACCTCTCCTTCGGAAAATGACAAAGAAGTTCTTTTATAAACAAATTCGTGTTTAAGATTCAGTTTTCGAATAATACTTGCGATGCAACGCCTTCACATCTTCTGCTAGTTCTTCTACAGGTCCATCGACATTTGGATCAATCAAAACTTCTTCAATTGAAAGACTCTGTACATGAGACTTTTTGTCTACACCGAATTCTTCCAGCCATGCATTGAGTTGTTTGGATGAACTCGCATAGACAATGCGTCCTAATCCAGCCAAACCGTGTGCGGCCGAGCACATGGGACAATGTTCGCCCGAAGTATAGACCGTTGCAGCCTTTCTTTCTTCTTCCGTCATATTTTGACCGGCCCAACGAGCGATATTAAATTCCGGATGCTGCGTATGGTCTCCACCGGCAATATGGTTATGATCTTCAAACAATACTTCCCCTTCACTAGAAACCAGGACCGAACCAAAAGGCTGATCGCCTTTTTCTAAGGCATCCGCTGCTAATTCCACACATCGTTTTAAATGTTTTAAATCTGTCTCAGTAATCATAATTTTTCTCCTTTATTATTCGTAAACTTATCCTACAGTATGCAAAAAACAAGGTCTAATCAAACACACTATGAACTATAGAAATAAATGCAGTCGATTCAGCTTTCTAAACAAAAGAAGATGGACTTGACTTTCCAATATAAAAAGAGCTGTCAGATTCACCTCTTACGACTGAATCTGCAGCTCTCTAAATTTAGTTTATAAAACTTATTCTGGATACAGCGGCATCCGTTCCGCCCGATAGGATTGAAAGTGTTCATTCGCACCAAACGGTCCATACCATAACTCAAAAACCACTTCAGGATTTTCTGTCTTAGTGACTTCTACGATAAT
>DATGSY010000157.1:0-4543 GCA_035302125.1 Atopostipes sp. | reverse complement strand
TTCAGAAGATGGGAAATATACGAAGGTCATCATCCACTTTCCAAAAATCAGAAATTATTATCATCTATAAGTATAATGGTGGGGTTAAAGAAATTGGTTAATCGGAAAATAAGTATCAAATTAAAGGTGTTTAAGTAGAATAATGTTTTTCGTAAGGCTTAATAAATATTAAATACTTAAATTTCAAGTTTAAGTTAGCCACTTGAAAATAGTTATTTCAGTAAATTTCACAAAGTTATATTGTACGCTTTCTTACAGTCTTTTGCTTGACGTGGGTATGGGCAAGATATCCGCAAAGCGGGATGTGTGGTGGATGTTTGCGTTCAACTTCAAACAACACACAGGGCAAGTCATGCCCATAAGGGGCCCCAGGTCAAGCAAAAGATTAAGCAGCCAGTTCTAAATCCAATTGCTTCAACTCTTGCACAAAAGCCTGGTAGGGTGTTTTATAGTCCAGAATTCTTCTTGGATAATCGTTCATCCATTGTTGAATCCACTGGACCTGGCGGTCGCTTACTTCTTTAAGAGACTGATGTTTCGGCAAGAAACGCCGGATAATCTTATGTTGATTCTCACTCGTTCCACGTTCAAAAGAAGCAAAAGGATGGCAAAAATACACATCGGTTTCTTCAGACAGATGGGATAGGTTGGCGAACTCACTTCCGTTATCCGAAGTGACTGTTTTAAAAATCTGACTGTCCAATCCTTTTAAGGACTGTATAAAGCTCTGCAGAGTTTGGTCTACCGCATCAGCTCTCTGGCCCGCAATTTTGAAAATTTTCTCAAAGCGTGTCTTTCGCTCTACGAGCGTCAATAGAACAGGTTCATCGGCATCAATTTTTCCAATGACGGTATCAATTTCCCAATGACCAAATTCTTGGCGATTCTCTACGGATTTTGGCCGTTCCTCGATTGAGGTACCCAAAACTTTTACATTTCGTCGCACTCGACCTTTGGTAGACCGCGGTTTCCGTCCAACCTTTTCGAGTAAGTCGATATTCTTGGTGCGCATGATGCCACTGTCGATCCAATTGTAGAGGGTTGAAGTACTTGGAATGATCGCCGGATCAAACAGGTCCATGGCTTTATTAACCACTGTATCTGGAGACCATTTGTCTTCAAGCATTTTTCGATCCGCCCATTCAGTGAATCGCTCCGTTTCCACCCATTTGGGACGGCGGCCACAGTTCGCACGATTTCGCAGATAAATGTCATGATGCAGCTCTGCGGAGTAGACCTTTTTATAGTAGGTATACGTCTTGACATTCTGTTTCTGTTGGCTTTTCTGCGTGACAGACGCTGTATTGATGGCATTATTGATGGTTTGTGGACTACGTCCAAGCAAAGCCGCAATCTTTCGATTGGATAAATCAAGTGCTTTATACGCTTCAATTTTCTTCATTTCACCGTATGTAAGGTGTTTAGATTTGCGTGATTCTGTGTTATTATCTAAATGGGTCATGTGAATTCTCCTTATATTGGTTGGTGGTACATTCAATATAACATGAAATTCACATGGCTTTTTTTATTTTAAGTGGCTAGGTTGATTATAAAATCTTCCCTTAAATATAATTATACTAAATGATTGAAAATTATTAAAGAACCTAAACCCTTCCTCCTCATGCACTGCTTACAACAATTAGATCCTAATGACTCTAAGCAATGCACGAAATATATTTAGTTAAAGTTCCTGAAACCTTTGATTTAATAACATAAACTGCACCCATCACTATTATGACACGTTCCCCTTGAGTATGCCAAAACACACCACCACGACCATCTCCATCTTCTATCGCTTGAAGTGTGGAATGGACCGCTTTACGCTGCCTTATCATATCGGCATAGATAAAGCGCTCGTTATTTTCAAATCCTTTTATTATGCCGGCTACATCGCCATTATTTTTTCGGTCATTTTTGGGACCTTCCCAAGACTTGTAACATTGTCTTTGTTAACATTCCCATACGTCTTAAAGAACATTCGCATTTTTATGAACGAACAAGATAAAAAGACAACTTTTCTGACGACAATTTACAATTCAATTGTCATTCCTATTCCACTCATATTGACTTTTTTCATAGGGGCTTGGCTGGACCTTTGACTATACTTCTTAATCCTTAAACGGGAAAAAATAACCAGTGATGATTTGAAGGTCGCCTCCTTCAATACACATTACTGATTATTTTTTATTTATTCGAGTACTCCTCATTCAGCTGAAGCTCTCTATTAATGAATTAGCTCACTCTTTTCTAAATCAATCCTACAAGCCTCATAAATCTCTTTTAAAACATCTTGGAGAGGCTTGTCTGTTGAAATGACATAATCACTACTTTTAAAGATTTGTTCTTCAAAGGTCACTTTATCACTTACAATTTTTGACCATTCATCTTCTGTTTTTCCAAATGGATTGTTCTCTCTATTTTGGATTCTTTCTTTCATAACCTCTAGAGGGGCAGTTAAAGAAATGACAAAATCTAGATAAGGATAAATATGTATTTGATTGATTGTAGTTCCTGCTAAAAAAACGACTTCTTTCTCGTGAAGAGTTATAAAATCTATTATTTTTGTTGTATCCATTAGATAGTCTTCTTCTTTAACATCATAATTAATCCAGCCACTGTTGTCTAAGTCAACCGTTAAAAACCCCTCTACTTTTAATTGATTTAAGATGGTGGATTTACCAACCCCTGACATACCAGTTAGCAACACTTTTTGCATTCATCCTCATTCCTTCCTACTATTTTAAGTTTGTCCTTCACGGATGACGGACTCACGAATGATTTTTATCATTACTTGTGATACGGCTCATTTCTTATAATCTTGAACGCCCGGTAAATCTGCTCAACTAAAATCAAACGCATCAACTGGTGCGGGTATGTCATTTTACCAAAGGATATTTTCAGGTCTGTTTTTGAAAGCACTTCTTGACTCAATCCGTGCGATCCACCAATAATAAATGCGATTTGGCTGGTTCCATACGTCATTGTTTCATTGATTTCTTCTGCGAAGGCTTCTGATGTCAACTGCTTCCCTCTCAAATCCAACGCAATGACTCGCGCTCGCTCTGGAATTTTTTCAATAATTCTTTGACCTTCTGCTTCTTTTACTTGTTCTACTTCTGCCGCACTTAATGTTTGTCCAGCCGGTTCGTCATTCACTTCGACAATTTTTACGGTTGCATAACTTTTCATTCGCTTTAAATATTCCGCAATTCCGCTTTTTAAATATTTTTCTTTTAACTTACCCACAGCTATAATTGTAATTTCCATTCTCATCCTCCATCTTAGTTATCAACAAAGTTATCCACATGTTCACAGTTTGTGGAAACTTCAACTTCACTCGTTTCGATAATATCAAGCTCTTCTTTTAAAAGGGAACACTTATTCAGTGGAGTTGTCCACAGTTATAAACACATCTTTTTAAACCCGACAACCTTATAGGTATCGCATTTCAAAAATAAAAATTCTCATTCTCATTTCATCATCCACAGTAAATTTTAACGACTGTGGATGACTTATTTAATTAAATCCCATGGTTATCCACTTCTCCACCGAGTTATCCACAAGTGAATAAAGTTTACCACAACTTTACACCAAATCCACAATTGTGGATAAGAAAAAACACAATATCTTATGGTCAAGATATTGTGTTTCGGTTCAATCTTTAATTGCTTTCTGCTGGTTCCATTTCTACAGTCGTTACTCTTGGTTCACCGTTACGGTAAAATTCCACTTCAACGGTTTCTCCAACATCTGTTTGATAAATCAATTGACGTAAGACAACTGAATTCGTTACTTCTTCACCTCTAAAGCCGACAATTACATCTGCTGGTTCTAATCCAGCGTCTGCAGCAGGAGATGTATTACCCACACGTGTAATGACTACACCATCCGTGACATCTTCTGGTAGATTTAATTCTTCACTTCTTTGGGCAGCCGAGATGTAAGAAAGATCAATCATTGTAATTCCTAAATATGGTCGGACAACTTCACCATTGGCTTCAAGTTCATTAATGATATCTACCGCATCGTTACTTGGAATCGCAAAGCCCATTCCTTCTACTGTTGCAGAAGAAATCTTCATTGAGTTAATGCCAATTACTTGGCCGGCAATATTAATCAATGGTCCACCGGAGTTCCCTGGGTTTATTGCGGCATCTGTTTGAATAGCAGTCATTTCCCAGTCAAATTCGCCGTCTGTGTCCGTATCTACAGGTACTGTTCGGTTAACACCTGAAATGATGCCAGAAGTCACGGATGAGGCAAATTCAGTCCCTAGAGGAGAACCAATCGCAATGGCTGGCTCACCTACCGTTAAGTTGTCTGAATCCCCAAATTCTACTGTGGCATCCACATTCGAAGCATCCACTGATAATACAGCCAAGTCTGTCCACACATCAGCACCTTCAACTTCTGCCGGTGCACGTGTACCGTCTTGGAAGAGAATCTCCACAGCATCCGAACCATCGACTACGTGGTTGTTTGTAAAGATGTAGGCACGATCGCCTTCTACTTTATAGACCGCTCCACTTCCAGAGCCTGCTTG
>DATGSY010000156.1:0-4429 GCA_035302125.1 Atopostipes sp. | reverse complement strand
GAGACAGTACAGCTGATTTGCAAGGATTTGAAGATGCGCAAGAATTTTCGGATGTTTATCCGTTTGTTCCCTACCAATATCGATTACTGCAAAACGTTTTTGAACAAATAAGAAAACATGGGTCTTCAGGTAAGCACTTATCTGAGGGAGAACGTTCGATGCTTTCTGCCTATCGGGAAGCAGGTATCCGGTTTATGGAAGAGAATGAGGGGACCCTTATTCCATTTTATGCTTTTTACGATACAATTAGAGAATTCCTACAACCTACTGTATCTCGAGTTATCGAAGGAGCAGCAGAAAATCCTAAACTTCAGGATGATCCATTTAACATTGAGCTTTTAAAAGTCCTATTTATGGTCAAATACGTGAAAGAACTACCCGCTAATATTGACAATATTGCTACATTAATGGTCTCACATATTGATGAAGATAAATTAGAATTGAAAGAAAAAATAAAAGTATCGTTAAGAAAGCTCATTAGCCAAACCCTTATTCAAAAAAATGGCGAAGAATATATTTTCTTAACTGATGATGAACAAGACGTGAATCGTGAAATTAAGTCAGTCATGGTTGAAGAAGAAAAAATTAAAAAACAACTCGCTGAGTATATATTCGAGGACTTATATGAAACGAAGAAATATCGTTACTCTAAATGGTATGACTTTTCATTTAATCAAAAAATGGATGAAAAAAATCACGGAAACCAAACAGCGAGTATTGGTATAAACATTCTGTCCCCACTTTCAGAGCATTATCATAAATCCGATCAAGAATTAATGATGATGTCTAGCGCGGAAAATGAAGTAATTATTAAACTGGGTGGCGAGGAATCTTATGTAGACGAATTGGAAGAAGCACTCAGAATCGAAGAATATAGGCGTGGTCGTAATATTGCCCAACTCCCGGAAAACATTCAAAACATCCTTAATAATAAACAAGTCGAAGTGAGAGATCGCCGTCGTCGTGTCCGTGAGTTATTAGAGGAAGCCATTAAAAATAGTACTTTCTTTATTAAAGGAACAGAAGTGGATATTAAAGGTTCAACCGTTCGTGACAAAATGGATGAAGCCTTTAAAGTTCTCGTGGAAAATATTTATAAACACCTGCCATTGATTCAAGAGTTTACTAGTCAAGAAAGTGATCTAAAGGCCTTTTTGGTTACCGATCATGACCAAATTACATTAGATGATGCAGCCATGAGAAATCCGAATGAGCAAGCAAAACAGATGATGGATGAATTTATACGCCTGCAAGCAGAGTTAAATAAGCAAATTAGAATTAAACCACTTTATGATCGGTTTGGTGATGTGCCATATGGTTGGAGGGAGCTGGATATGGCTCATTTGATTGCCGAACTATTGAAAGAGCAACGCATCCGTATCCGGTACAATGCGGAGTATCTAGAACCGAGAGAAAATGCGAATACGCTTATGACTGCTTTCACACGTCCAAAAGAAGCAGATAAAGCAATTGTTATTGTTCGTCAAAAAGTGGATGAAAGTTTATTACGCTCAGTAAAACGCATTGCACGAGATTTATTCGATAAACGCGATCTAGCAGATGATGAGGACGGCTTAATTAAAGGTGTTCGAGATTTAATTGAGAAGAAAGAAGAAGAAATTCATAACTATAAAGAGAGATACGAAGGACGAAAGTATCCAGGTATGAGTTTACTCAATAAAGGTCTAGAATATTTTTCACAGTTTGATAAAGGAATTGATAATCTAACCTTCTTCACACGCTTTAAAGATTTAGAAGATGATCTTGCGGATTGGTTTGAGGATATTCAATATGTGAAGAGCTTCTTTAGTTCAAATCAGCAGAACATTTACGATAATGGCCTTCAAGCGATTGCGGCATATGAAGAGGTTAAAGCTTATGTTCAAACAGAAGAAGTAGAAACGGCTATGAATCAATTGAATGATATTTTAAATGATCCAATTCCTTATGGAAGAATAAAAGATATCCCAGAATTGGTTCATATACTAGACGAGCAAATCAATGTTGTCTTGACAGAGAAGAAAAAAGTGGCTGAAGAAAAGATCCAACTAGATTCTGACGAAGCATCTCTACAAGCAGGTCAATATGGCGTTTCCAATCTGACGAAAGAACGGATTCAAACAGAGTACAAAAATATGCTCACATTGTTGAAATCTTATACAGACATATTTAAAGTCGATGCCATTATTACACGAAGTAACTCTTACAAAATAAAAGCCATTCAAGATGTACAAAGGGAAATTACCGAGTGGCAGAGACAAAAGGAACTTGAGCAGAAGAAACGAAACGATGCACAGGTTACTGAGCCACCTACCATAGAGCCTGAACCTGTCATTCAAAAAGAAACGGTCAAACTATCAGAACTTATGACAATTACCACACTATCCTCTGAAGAAGATGTTGATAAATACGTTAATACGTTATCGAATAAACTGAAACAGATTATCCGGTCAAATAAAGAAATAGAATTTAAAAAGTAAAGGATGAGAGTCCAGTGAATAAATCAGCTTTAAGAACCTTCGCCGTTAATGCCCGCAAAGAATTACTAGAACGGGTCGAGTTACAAGCAAGAAAAATAGGGATCACGAAAGATAAAATTCAAGGTGCCTCATTCGAAAGTTCGGATGCTGTCTTTATTAACGGCAAACAACTAACAGATGTCGAAAAAAACCAACGAAATAAACTTATTAATCGTATCAATGAGATTGGCTTTGACCAGATGATGGAAGAAACAGCTTACACCTGGTTCAACCGTTTCGTTGCCCTCCGTTTTATGGAAGTCAATGATTATTTGCCAACAAAAGTTCGCGTTCTATCTTCTGAAACAGAAGGTAGTACCGAACCCGATATGATTAGAGAAGCACTCTCTCTTGATCTACCCATCGATAAAGAATATATCTATGACTTAAAAATGGACAATAATACAGAAGAACTATTTAAATACTTAATCAAACTCCATTGTAATGACTTAAATCGGTATATGCCATTCATGTTCGAGACGATTGAAGATTATATGACTATTCTGTTTCCAGAAGGATTGCTCGGAACGGATTCTTTTGTGCAAGAAATGATTGATACAGAGAAGATACTGGAAGAAGATTGGCAGCAGGTTGAAATTATTGGATGGCTTTATCAGTACTATATTTATGAAGAAAATGATCGGGTCATTCGAGCGAAAAAAAGATATAAAAAGGAAGAAATTCCTTTTGCAACACAACTCTTTACACCTGAATGGATCGTCCGCTACATGGTACAAAATGCATTGGGACGCTATTGGATTGAATCCCATCCAGAGGATCAAGACTTAATTGAGAAATGGGAATTCTATCTTGAAAGTCAAGAACCAAAAGAAGATCTAGAAGAAAAGTTAGCACCATATATAAATAAAGATTTAAAAGTAGAAGATATAAAATGTTTCGA
The DNA here is from genome assembly GCA_035302125.1 of Atopostipes sp. GTDB lineage: Bacteria > Bacillota > Bacilli > Lactobacillales > Carnobacteriaceae_A > Atopostipes. The sequence goes on along the minus strand of DATGSY010000156.1, from coordinate 1,009 downwards.
CCCAGCTATGGGAAGTGGGCACATACTCGTTTATATGTTTGACGTTTTACATGAGATTTACAGTAAATCTGGCTACATGGACCGAGAGATTCCACGTTTAATTATTGAAAATAACTTATACGGCCTCGATATTGATGACAGGGCATATCAATTAGCAAGCTTTTCCGTGGTGATGAAATCTTTACAATATAATCGACGCTTTTTAAGAAGCATCGAACGTGATGGGTTAACAATGCACCTCGCAGCCATTCAAGAGACAAACCTTGTAACACATGAAGAAATTGCTTATTTGGCTGGAGAAACAGAAGGCGATCATTATGAAGAAGTGAAATTATTTATTGACCAATTCAAACATGCAAAAGCTATCGGTTCTTTGATTAAAATGGAGCCAGTAGACTTTAACTTTTTAAATAACCGAATTGAAGAACTAAAGAAGCAAGAAAATGATATTTTTGAATTGGACTTTAAAGAGCGTATACTTCCATTGTTCAAAGGACTGTTAAAACAGGCAACTATTATGGAAGAAGAATATGATGTCTTTGTTACAAACCCCCCTTATGCTGGGAGAAAATATGTAACAAAAGAAGTTAATGATTACTTAGACAAACACTATCCTGATGTGAAATCTGATTTGTTTTCATCATTCATAGAATATAGCTTTTATGCGACAAAGAAAAATGGGCAAATCGGGTTAATAACCCCATTTGTTTGGATGTTTATATCTTCTTTTGAGAAATTAAGAAAAATAATTGTTAATGGAAAAAACATTACCTCATTGGTACAACTTGAGTATAATGCATTTGAAGCAGCTGTTGTTCCCGTATGTGTATTTACATTTAGAAATTATAGGGTAAATATTCGTGGAGAGTATATAAGGCTAGCTGACTTTAAAGGTATTGATAATCAACCATTAAAAACTATAGAAGCAGTACAAAACCCTTATGTTTCATATCGCTACTCATTTGATCAAAATCTATATAAGAACATACCTCAAAAACCAATAGCTTAT
>DATGSY010000155.1:0-5276 GCA_035302125.1 Atopostipes sp. | reverse complement strand
TCATAAACATACACCAAACCTTGTCCACCACTATCAACGACACCAACCTCTTTAAGAACGGCTAGTAATTCTGGTGTATTTTCTAGGGAAACTCTTGCTGCATCTAAGATTTCTTCCATGACTACAATAATGTCATCCGTTGTTTGAGCTTTATTTTTCCCTACCTCTGCCGATTCACGGGCAACTGTCAGAATTGTACCTTCTACAGGTTTCATGATTGCTTTGTAGGCAGAATCTACTCCTGCTTGGAAAGCTTGCGCAAATTCTTTTGCGTCGATCTCGTTTTTCGTTTCAATCGCTTTACTAAACCCTCTAAATAATTGGGATAAAATAACACCCGAGTTGCCGCGGGCTCCCATTAGTAATCCTCTAGAAAGCGACCGACCAACTTTACCGATTTCGCTGTCCGTATTTTCTTTAACCGCTTTTGCCCCACTTGAGAAGGTTAAATTCATGTTGGTACCCGTGTCTCCATCAGGCACTGGGAATACGTTCAGTGAGTTGACATACTCAGTATTTTTAGCTAATTGTGCTTGGCCAGCAGCTATCATATCTTTAAAGTCTTTACCAGTTAATTTCGTTAATTCCATTGTCTTTCCTCCCTGTGTCACTTTTAAAACGTGACCCGACTAATCATCGCTTTGTACACGTACACCATGTACAAAAATATTTACTGCGTCTGCTTTAATACCCAGACTAGCCTCTAACTGATAGCTTACTCGCTCTTGTACATTTTTGGATACTTCAGAAATTTTTGTGCCGTAGCTGACGATAATGTAGACACCAACGACTACACCTTCTTCTTGGCTCACAACAATTCCTTTTCCATAATTTTCTCTTTTAAGTATTTCATTTAATCCATCTCGAACTTGATGACGACTTGCCATACCCACAACTCCAGGTATTTCAGTTGCAGCTCCTCCCACAACAGTTGCAATGACATCATTTGAGATTTCAATTGTTCCATATTCATTATTTACGGTAACGGACATTATATAAACTCCTCTCCGTTTATTCTATTTTTTATCTCATAACATAGTATTTCAACCTTTAACAATATTAACTAAAATAACAAAATTTATCAACACGAATCCGGTACGCGCCACTTTTTGAGGTGTTTATTCAATGAACGCACAATTTTTAAAGGAACCTTAAAAATATCTTCTCCACCATTATATGAAGTTTAAAACAAGGTGCGTGTTGAGAATTATTTCGTTAATTCCTTTGATAGTATATGATTTCAACCGATATAGCAATTTTTCTATTCTACATTGAACCTTGATATTTATCGGATCGTGAAGTATTTTCTAAATGTTTTTCTTGTTTTATAAAAGAGATTATGTTATTGTATTTAAGTATGAAAATAGTCAAATGACTGTTTGTAAAGGAGGAAATACGATGGCTAAAGAATGCTATTTCACTGGTCGTACTGCAAGAAGAGGAAATAATCGATCATTCGCATTAAACTCTTCAAAACGTACTTACAAACCAAACTTACAAAAAGTTCGTGTACTAGTTGATGGTAAACCTAAACGCGTTTGGGTTTCTGCTAGAGCACTTAAATCTGGAAAAGTTCAACGTGTTTAATTTGAATTTGATATTAAAATAACGCTGTATTTACTCATTGTAAATACAGCGTTTTTTGTTTTCTATTTAGTGCTCTTCTTTTCCATCTCGACTCTGTACTGCAGCGATGATACCTGCTTCAAATGAAAACTCAGCTTCTGTATCTAAAAATTCGTTACTGATTAAGGCTAACGGATGCTCGAAATCTTCATGACTTAATTCGTATTTCACTTTCTTTAATGTCAAACCTTTGACTGCAGTTAATAAAATATAAGACAAGTAATCCATATCCTGCATGCGGTGAACAGTATGAGAGCCTGGGAGATAATATTGAATAAAATTATTCTTGGTGACGAATCGGAGTTTTGGAACAAGTGCTTCAAATCTTTTTTGTACAGCCAACATTAAAATACTGTACAGATGGTCTACTCTGCCTCCGTACCAATTATAGACATAAATATTCTCTGTATCATAATTCTTTAATACATAGTCAAAAGCAAGCTCCGCATCGGTATCATCTTTATCTGAAGGAAAGTCGAGAACTTTTGTATTGTTCTGTCTGATTTTTTTAATTTCAGACTCGTTAACAGAATCAAAATCTCCTAACGCGATATCCACCATTAGATTCTCTTCCATCGCAAATAAAACGCCACGATCTACGCCAATAATTATTCCATCCGTCTGAACTAACGGAGCAATCTTTTCTCGTTTAGGGGCCCCTAAAACGATATGGATATCTTTCATTTAATTCACCAAATTCTTTAAAGTTTCTATTTGTTCAGTCGGTGAAGGTGCTCCAAAAATATTAGAACCGGCGACAAAAACATCTGCTCCTGCTTTATGGCAAATTTCAATGGTTTCATTATCAATTCCACCATCAACTTGAATGAAATATTCAAGATCGTTTTCCCAACGGTAAGTCGATAATTCATCAACTTTTTGAACCATGTCGGAAATAAATTCTTGGCCACCAGCCCCTGGATTCACAGTCATCACAAGCACTAAGTCAACAATAGACAAAACAGGTTCGATAAAAGATACTGGAGTTCCAGGATTGAGGACTACCCCAGCATAGGCGCCTTGTGCTTTAATCTCTTGGATTACCCGATGGAGATGATCCGTTGCTTCAGCATGTACTGAAATTCCTGTGGCTCCTGCTTCAATATAATCTTTTATCATTTTTTCAGGCTCTTCTACCATTAAGTGTACATCAAGTGGTAAGTCTGTTGTGGCTCGAGCTGCTGCTACCACATTTGGACCAAAAGTCAAATTAGGAACAAAATGTCCATCCATTACATCGATGTGAACCCAATCTGCCTGACTTCGATCTAACATTTCAAGATCTTTTCCTAAATTTCTAATATCTGCACTTAATATAGAAGGTGCAATTTTGCCCATTTTATCCACTACTTTCTAAATATTCTGATTTTAATACATTGGTTTACGATTTTGTATCTCTGTTAAAATTTGTAAGTAATTTGCATATCGAAACTTCGCAATAAGTCCTTCTTCTACTGCATCTTTCACGGCACATTTCGGTTCATTTTGATGTAAGCAGCCTCTAAATTTGCACTGGCTGCTGATTTTTCGCATTTCGGGAAAACAACTCGATAACTCTTCTTTTTCTATTTCTGCAAAAGTTAACGCACTAAATCCTGGTGTGTCCGCAAATAATCCACCAAGTAAAGGGTATAATTCAACATGGCGGGTCGTATGTTTACCACGACCTAAAGATCTTGATGTTTCTGCTGTAATCAAATCAAATTCAGGGTTCAGATAATTCAAGAGTGTTGATTTTCCTGCACCCGACTGACCGATAAAAACGACGAGTCGGTCTTCAAAATAATTTTTAAACGTCTTTTTTATTTCTTCTTTTAAATCTTCTACTTCTTTAACATTTAAAGCTATGACTGGGTAGCCAATTTCTTCATAAACAGCTTGATAAGTTTTAATTTCTTCAACTATCTCTTCGTCTACCACATCTAATTTTGAAATATAAATGATGGGGTCAATGTTTTTATACTCCAGCATGACTAAAAAGCGGTCAAGTAATTGATCGGAAAAATTTGGTCCGACAACAGATGTAACAACCACACCCGTATCAACATTTGCGATGGGTGGTCTTGCTAATTCATTTTTTCTTGGTTTTATTTCTACCAAGGTGCCTTCTTCTAGATTATCGCTTTCGAAATAGACATAATCTCCCACTAAAGGTGTAATTCCATCTTTCCTAAATATTCCTCGCGCTCTCGTCTGGTAAGTTACACCTTTGTCATCTGTGATGTAATAAAATCCGCTTAGTGCTTTTGTAATTTGTCCTTCTTGCAAAACATGCCCTCTTTCTCTATCTTTTTAAGGTCGAACGGTTTCTTCAAAAAGATCTTCACCATTTCGTGTAACTTTATATCTAGCCGTTTCTCCTTCTTCTACTATAAAGATTTGTTCAATCGTCGTTTCTTCTGTAATACTTAATTCACGAGCGGGTTCATCATAAGTATGTTCAAAGTCATCAATAAATATTTGAATCTCATCCGGTTCGCGCTCTACTTCATCTTCGTTCTCTTCGCCTTCTGAATCGGATTGATTCTCTTCATAAGGAATAGTAATTTCTCGAACAAAAGTCGTTGTTTGAACTTCTTCAGGCCCAGTAGAGAAGACAACAGAAATATGATCTCCAGCATACAATGGCGCACCTTCTGCTGGTTCTTGAGCCATCACTAATCCAGCCGGAACATCTTCTGAAGGAGCTTCTTCCACCGTTAGATTCAAATTCCAACGAGTCGCGTAGTCTTGAACACCTTTTCTAGAGTATTCGATTAAGTCTGCCATTCTAAAAGATGGGCGACCTTCACTGACTGTGAAAGTAATGGTCGTCTCGCTCGGGATGACTTCTTCTCCTGATTCAATATCTTGAGAAATAATATCCCCCTCAGAAACCTCTTCACTTGTATCAGTCTCACTCTCCACAGTAAAACCAGCTTCATCTAATATGGCTCGAACTTCATCAAAGTTTTGATCGGTATAGTCCTCAAGTACAAATGGTTCTTCTCCTTGACTGACATACAAATCAATCTCAGCGCCTTCTAAAACAGTGGCACCAGTGTTTGGATTTACTCGGAAGATTAGACCTTCCTCATACTCATCATTTGGCTGTTCATGGATTTCACCCACTGCCAAAGAAATTTCTTCTAAATACTCTATTGCTTCGTCTTCAGTCATCCCTATAAGCTCTTCTGGAATTATGACCTCAGCAGGTCTTTGAAGAATAAATGCTAAAAACACTCCAACTAAAATCAAAGGAATCAGTAACCATAACCATCGACGCTTCTTTTTAGGTGATTTGTTTGATTCACTATTCCCGTTTTCGTCTGAAACCTGTATGGTCTCATCATTTACTGCTGCAGTAACCTTTTGATTCTCTTCTTCCTTTATTGCATTCGCATCTAATACAATGGTGTCCTCTTCATCCTCAGCTGGTGGCATAAATTTCGGTTCGTTTCTTCTAGAAGGAGATAATGCAGTTAACAAATCAGCCTTCATTTCGTCGACTGTAGCATAACGATGCCTCGGTTCTTTTGCTGTTGCTTTAAGCACAACATTTTCTAGAGGTTGCGGTAACCTAGAGTCAAACTCCCGTAATGAAGGAATCGGCGACTGAAAATGTTTTAGAGCGATCGATACGGCGGACTCTCCTTCAAAAGGAACAGTTC
>DATGSY010000154.1:0-5785 GCA_035302125.1 Atopostipes sp. | reverse complement strand
GACAAGCCTTCCAGGCTTCCTTCTTAATTTCCTTAATTGCCCCAATCCTGGGGTTATTTTTAATCTTAAGGAGACAAACTTTACTAGCGGATACGTTGTCCCATGTTTCGCTGGTTGGGGTAGCCTTAGGATTATTATTAGGGATAGCCCCGACGTGGATGAATCTTTTAGTTGTCGTTATTGTTTCTATCCTCTTGGAGTATATTCGTTCTGTTTACAAAACCTATTCCGAAATCTCTATAGCGATCATGATGTCTGGTGGAATGGCCCTAGCACTCGTTTTAATGAGTTTAAATGACAGCAGTGCCATGAGTTTAAACAGTTTCTTGTTTGGATCGATTGTTACGATTACGACAGAACAGATTTTGTTTTTACTCGTTATTACACTTGCCATTATCCTTTTATACATTTTCTTTAGAAGACCGATGTACGTCTTGACCTTTGATGAAGAAACAGCTTTTACCTCCGGCTTGCCGGTCCGTACGATGTCGATAGCCTTTAACATCATTACAGGAATGACAATTGCTATTGTGATGCCTATTGTAGGAGCATTACTTGTTTCCGCGATTCTAATTTTACCAGCAGCAATTTCTATGCGCTTAAGCAAAAGCTTTAATGGGGTTATTTTAATCGGTATTGTTGTTGCGATGTTTGGCATGTTTGGTGGTTTGGTACTTTCCTATTACGTAGGAACACCCCCTGGAGCGACTATCACTTTAATATTTATAGCGTTATTTGCGATAATGTTGATGGTTGAAAGGCTTTTAGGAAAATCCTAAAAATCAGAACTTTTAATACTCATGTGAGTATTAGGAGTTCTTTTTTTATTTATTTTCTTTTGAAATGTAAAGGCTTTATATACGAACGTTAAGTATAAAATGATGTACAAATGTTCATAATTTAGGTATCATTAGGTAAGAACAGGGAGGGAGGTTCATAATGAAAGTAAAAAGAAGTGAACGTTTAGTAGAAATGGCGATTTATTTTCTACAAAATCCAAACACAATCACTCCTCTAAATTATTTCTCAGAGAAATTTCAATCGGCTAAATCGAGCATCAGTGAAGATTTAACGATTATCAAACATTCTTTTGAAGAAAACAATATGGGGAGTTTAGTTACTTATGCTGGGGCTCGTGGTGGCGTACAGTATCAACCGCATTATGAAGAGGCTCAGTTAGAAAAAGAAATATTAAAAATAAAAGATGAAATTAATGGATCAAAACGATTGTTGCCGGGAGGATATATTTATACCTCTGATTTATTAAGTGATCCAAAATGGCTCAAGCGGATCGGTAAAGTGATTGCTTCAAAATATATCTCAGAAGATGTGGATACGATTATGACGATTGCTACAAAAGGAGTGCCGATTGCTCAAGCAGTGGCCTATAATTTGAATGTTCCTTTTGTCATTGTCCGAAAATCTTCAAAAGTAACAGAAGGTCCTACTGTAAGTATTAATTACTTGCCTCGTTCGTCTTCAGAACAAGTTGAGAAAATGGAACTTTCAAAAAGAAGTTTACAAGAGGAGTCTAAAGTACTTATCATTGATGACTTTTTACGAGGCGGCGGCACAGTTACTGGATTAAAAAGTATGGCAGAAGAATTTAACTGTGAAGTTGTTGATTCTGTTGTCCTCTTGGAGCACAATGGTAAAGCCCCAGTGGGAGATTACCGCTCGTTGTTGAAAGTGAAGTCTGTGGATGAAGAGACAGACGCCATAGAAGTGGATTTAGGTAATTTTATTTCGATATGAAAGAGCATTGAAAAATACCCTTAATTCCCTTAAGATATAGGTGTAAATTTAACTTTACTTGTTTTTAAAAATAATTTTGAGTTGGGAGTTAAGAAAAAATAATGAAAAAACGCTATGTGGTTGTCTTGGCGGCTGGCCAAGGAACACGTATGAAATCCAAACTTTATAAAGTCATGCACCCAGTCATGGGACGTCCAATGGTGGGACATGTTGTCCAAGCCGCTTTGGATGCAAAAGTCGATAAAGTATTTACAGTGACAGGTGTTGGTTCAGAAGTCGTTAAAGACTATCTTGGAGATAAGAGCGAATATGTCTATCAAGAAGAACAGTTAGGAACTGCTCACGCGGTTGAACAAGCGAGAGATTTTCTTGAAGGAAAAGAAGGAACAACCTTAGTTCTTTCAGGGGATACTCCTTTGATCACTGCAGAAACCATTTCAAAATTAATGGATTTCCATGAAAAAGAAGAAGCAAAAGCAACTGTTTTAACCGCTATGGCAGACGATCCATATGGCTATGGACGTGTGATTCGAGCCGCGGATGGGTCTGTTGGTAAAATCGTTGAAGAAAAAGATGCTTCTGAAGAAGAAAAAGCTGTCCAAGAAATCAATACTGGAACTTACTGCTTTGATAATAAACGATTATTTGAAACCTTACAAAAAGTAGATAACAATAATGCACAAGGTGAGTATTACTTGCCGGATGTTGTAGAAATCTTAAAAGAAAAAGATCAAACAGTCAGTGCGTTTACTCTAGATAATATGGATGAATCTTTAGGTGTAAATACGCGTGTGGCTTTATCGGAAGCTACAAAGGTTATGAGAAAACGAATCAATACAGAACATATGATAAATGGTGTGACTTTAATTGATCCAGAAAACACGTATATCGAAGTCGGTGTAAAAATTGGACGAGATACGGTGATTGAACCAGGGACTTATTTAAAAGGTAATACGGTTATTGGTGAAGATGTTTTCATTGGTATGAACACTTCCATTGAAGACAGTGAAATTGCAGATAATGTTGAGATTACTCAATCTGTTATTGAAGAGTCAATTGTTCGTTCTGGAGCAGATGTCGGACCTCACAGTCACTTACGTCCAGAGAGTGTCATTGGTGAGAATGTTCATATTGGTAACTATGTAGAAATTAAAAAATCAACCATCGGTGAAGATACGAAGGTAGGTCATCATACCTATATTGGGGACGCCGAAGTGGGGAAACATGTGAACGTAGGCTGCGGTGTAGTTTTTGCAAACTTCGATGGCAAGTCAAAATCTAAAACGATTGTTGGCGATTATTCATTTATCGGCAGTAATTCGAATTTAGTGGCGCCTGTTCATTTAGGTGAAAAATCCTTTATTGCAGCAGGATCAACCATCACTGAAGAAGTCCCGGCAGAAGCGCTTGGGATTGCTCGTGCGCGCCAATCGGTTAAAGAAGATTTTTACACCAATTATTTTACAGAGGATAAAAACTAAACAATAATTCTAATTAGAAGAATGTAATTTTATAAATGGAGGATTTTTAATGAGTAATGAAGATATGCGCTTGAAACTATATTCTTTAAGTTCCAACCGCCCATTAGCAGAAAAAATTGCTAATTATTTAGATATTGAATTAGGTGAACTTGAAGTCAATAGATTTAGCGACGGGGAAATTGCTATCAGCATAGAAGAAAGTGTTCGTGGAGATCATGTGTTTATCCTCCAATCGACTTCTTACCCTACTAACGACAATATTATGGAATTATTAATTATGATTGATGCACTTCGTAGAGCCAGCGCAAAAATTATAACGGCTGTTATTCCTTACTATGGTTATGCTAGACAAGATCGTAAAGCTCAACCACGTGAACCGATTACAGCTAAATTAGTGGCTAACTTATTAACAACCGCTGGTGCCGATCGTGTAGTCACATTAGATTTACATGCCTCGCAAATTCAAGGATTCTTTGATATTCCAACTGACCACTTGTTAGGTGCTCCATTGCTTGCTAGTTGGTTTTTAGATAATGAATTATCAGGCAACGATGTAGTTGTTGTTTCTCCAGACCATGGTGGAGCGACCCGCGCCCGTAAATTGGCTGAGTTCTTAGATTCTCCAATTGCAATTGTGGACAAACGACGTCCAAAACCTAATGTTTCAGAAGTAATGAGCATTATTGGAGATGTCAAAGGGAAAAAAGCCATTCTTGTCGATGATATGATTGATACAGCAGGAACGATTGTGAATGCCGCTCAAGCTTTGAAAGACAGAGGAGCTACAGAAGTTTATGCCTGTGCTACACATGGCGTATTTTCTCCGCCGGCGATTGAGCGAATTAAAGACTCAGTCATTAAAACCATGGTTGTCACGGATTCAATTTATTTACCTGAAGAAAAACGTTTGGATAAAATTGAATTGATCAGTGTAAGTGAATTAATCGGTCAAGCAATTCAACGAATTTATGAAGAACGTTCCGTTTCTCCGTTATTCTATAAAGAATTTAAGAATACTCAAGAATATAAATTTGACGAAGATTAAATTAATGATAAAATGATTAGAAAGAATCTTGCGATTGAGTGTTAAATTCAATCGCAAGTATTTTTTTAGTCATTATAGGGGAGGATAACTCCCTTAATTCAAATAGAACAACCAGGCATAAGTATTTTTTTAAGATACATCAGTCGTAAGTTGTTCTTCATTTATAGAAAAGGGGAAACATGGATGGATCACATTACAAACGAAAGCCTTTTTGATTTAAAAAGTGTCACGCAACCGATTGTAGCGGATGGTTATGCTTTTTTTGTGGAAACAGAGATGAATGAGGAAGAGAATAATTATCATTCTTCCATTTATCGGGTAGATTTAGCCACAAAAGAACGGGTACACTTTGGTGATACAGGAAGTGTCAATACACAAATTCAGCTGTCACCAGATAAAACTTTTTTAACGTATTTATCGAATAATACACAAGACAAAAAAGTGCAGCTTTTCTCTATCCCATTAACTGGAGGTTCAGCGACCCAGCTGACATTTGAAGAAAATGGTGTGAACAATTACTTGTGGGTAGGGAATTCTGAGAAGATATATTACCAAACCAATGTCAAAGAAGAACAAGAAGGTCATGAAGATGAAACTAGCGATTTACCTTCTAAAAAAGTTTTCACAAAATTAGGCTATAAAGCAGATGGAAGCGGCTATCTGCCTGAAGACCGGTTATTCCAAATTAAAAAACTAACGGTTGGAGCGGTTGATTCAGAGCCTGAATTAGTCGTTGAAGAGAATCGTCCTTTAAGACTTTTATATGTAGCGAAAAATGAATCATACATATTGTTCTTTGATCGTTTCGACCCAGAAGACGAATGGGTTTATGGTGGAAGCATCTTTAAATATGACCTTGCCACAAAAGAAACAAAACTAGTGACGGAAGACCTCCCTGGCGGAATTTTTGGTTTTGCTTTACCATCCGAAAATGAAGATTATTTCTTGTTTACTGGAAATGACTTTGGTTATAAATTTGTAACCAATAATCATGTGTATGGTTTTGATGTCAAAGCCCAAACCCTCACGAATTTGACACCTGATTTGGACTTTGGTGTAGGAGACTCTTTAAGCGGTGATTTCCAGCAAAATGCAGGCGGACCAGATATTTGGTGGTTAGAAGATGGTAAAACGTTCCTCTTTAAAGCAACGGAACATGGGAAAATCACGCTATACCGCGGTTCAGTAGATGGCGGATTTGAAAAAGTCTTTGATAAAGATCTTCATATTACAGGTTTGGATTTACTAGAAGATAAAACCAAAGCAACCATTACTTATTCTACTTTAACGCAACCAAGCGTAGTCGCCTTACTAGATTTAACATCCAATGAAATAATGGACTTGTATAATCCAAATCAAGCATTTTTTGAAACACATGCTGTCGCAGAGCCTGAGATGTTTTGGTACAAGAGTGTGAGAGATTGGGATATCCAAGGTTGGTATGTTCCACCGGTTAATGTCACTGAAAAACACCCGGTCATCTTATATATCCATGGTGGTCCTC
>DATGSY010000153.1:0-2726 GCA_035302125.1 Atopostipes sp. | reverse complement strand
GTTCTTCCAAAAGGACTTCGAGTTCTTTTTTCACTTCCACTAAGGAGACTTTATTTTCTTCAAGTTGCTCATTTAATGCCTTTGCTTCTTTTTCTAAATCTTTTGTTTTATCGGCTTCTACGTTCACTTCTTTGGCTTGCGCATCCAATCGCAGGGATTTTTGATGGACTTTGATCTCTTCCTTAAGCTCTTCTAATTCTTCTTTTTGTTTCTCTAAAGCCGCTTGCTCTTCTAATAAACCAATCAATGTCTCACGCTGGCGTTCTACTTGATTTAATTTCTCTATTTCTTGTTTATTTTGTGTCAGCTCTTTATTTTCTTTCTCAATGGTTTCAGCTAAGATGTCTAGCACTTTTTCATAATCCGTTTGGTCAATTGCTGTCGCTAACGTTTCATCTTCAATGCCTTCAATATTTTGAAGAGACTGATCTAGGCGTGTGCCGTACTCTTCATATTCTTTGTTTAAAGCTTTGGCCTTGTCTCTCAAACGGTCCTGGAAATCTTGAATCGCTTCGGTTCCGAAAATATTTCTAAAAATAGCTTCTTTATCTCGACTGGATGACAGAAGAAGTTTACGAAATTCCCCTTGCGGCAGCAAGACGATTTGGCGAAATTGGTCATAAGTGAGCCCAAGTAACGTTTCAATGGCTGCATCCGCATCCATTCCAGTATCCAGTAACTGATTTTCTTTATAAAATTCCACTTCGCGGGGTTGATTGATGGGTGTTCCTCTTGCCCCAGGTGCTCTTTGTTTTGGAATTCGTTTCACACGATATTCCGTTTGTCCCATTTCAAACGTAAGCTCCACATAGCAAAGGTCTTCATCCGTCGCGAATTGAGATTTCAACATATCCGGATCTCGTGCGGTACTGCTTGCTTTGTTGTATAAAGCATAAGAGATGCCATCAAAAATCGTTGTTTTTCCAGAACCCGTCGGCCCAGAAATCAAATAAATGGAAGAGGCTCCAAAATTTGTAAAATCTAAATCGACCTTTCCTCGGTAAGGTCCAAATGCATGCATCACTAATCGAACAGGTCGCATTACGCATCCTCCTCCTTTTTCATTTCTTCAAGTGTTCTAACGACCGCCGCTTCTTGTTCTTCATTTAACGGCATGCCAATATGCTGTTCATAAAAATCATTAAATAACGCATCCGTACTGACCTTTTCAATCTTATCTCTCGAATGGTGCACTTCCAACTTTTCATGCTCGCGCTGATTTACATATTCCAAGCCCATCGCATTTGGGTACTTTTTACGCAACTGGTTCATCGCATCTACCACATAATTCGTATCTTCCAACTCAAAAAAGATGTAATCCTCCGATTCCCCTTTTTGAATTTCCAAAAATTCTCCCCGAATCACGCGTAAATCTTTTGACAAGGTGATTTCAACAGGCTCTACTTCTAACCCTTCTTTTGATAAGTCCACCAACAAATGCTGCTTTTTATGGTTCGCTTCTGATTTTGAATACTTTAGAGGCGACCCACTATAGCGCACATGCTCATGCTTCACTCGCTGCGCCTTATGCAAATGCCCCAACGCCACATAATCAAAATCCTCCACCAATTCCACCGGCACATACTCCACCGTGCCTACCGTCAATGGCCGCTCCGATTCTGACTCTTCCGGCACCTCATCTTCTTTGGTGTTGATTATAAATCCATGGTACAACAGCACATTCAGCTCCTCTTCCTTCCACCCCTCGGAAATGACTTCGAGCTGCGCTTTTAACGCATCTTCAGGTGTGCGAATCGAGTCATCCTTTACTACACGACGAATGTTTCTGTGGTCGTCATAAGGAAGCAAATAGAAATTTGTATCCTTAATCGTGACTTTTCGAATGCTCTCCTTCGTCGTTCCTTCGATAAAAAGATTTCCTGTCGATAACAATTCAGAACCAAACTCCAAACGCTCATTGCTATCATGATTCCCCGCAATAACCAATACTGGTACTTTCAGCTTTTGCGTGATGGTCGTAAATGTTTGATTCGCTAAGCTGACCGCTTCTTTTGGTGGAATCGCCCGGTCATACAAGTCGCCTGCCATAATCAATACATCAATCTCTAATTTTTCGATTTCTTCTATTAAATGGCTTAAATATTCTTCTTGCAGATCCAGCATCGAAAACTCATTCACGATTTTTCCAAGATGCCAATCCGCTGTATGTAAAATGCGCATAAACTCGCTCCGTCCTTTTAAAAATACTTGTTTCCATAATACCAAAAATTTGTTCGCTTTCGATTTAAAATCGCAAAAAAGTTTTTGAAAATTACCGCTTGAACGCGGGCGACTATTTTCAAGTGAGATAGAAACTTCTATATCGTCTGAATAGAATACGTCGAATGAAATAGCCCTATCCACTCTGCTTGAAAAAGACCGTTCAAGGTTAATAGATGATTCTACTAACCTTGAACGGGAAACTCATGTCAGATGATGAAACATTTAGAGCCTCTGTCGGGATAATTTCATGTATCCCGATGATAGAACACCCCTCTGTCGGAATACTTCTAAGTATCAAGATAGTGGAAGGTGCCAGCATCGGGATAATTCAAAGGATCAAGACGGTAGACACTGCCACCATCGGTATACGCACAAGTTTCCCGACAGTAAGCGATTCCCATTAAAAAAACTCACTTTTGCGAAGAGCCTTTCAGCGCAAAAGTGAGTGATTATTGCTCACTTGGTCATTTTAAGGTTGAGGTCTTGTTCTTTGGTGGTGACTT
>DATGSY010000152.1:0-3545 GCA_035302125.1 Atopostipes sp. | reverse complement strand
AACTTGAACAGAACCAAATCCTCGTCTGGTTCGCTGACCGAAACTACCAAGTAATACAGTTAATTCAAAAATAGACGTATAGGGTTCAAGTTTATGCAAGTCGAAGTGAGGAGGAATCGATAATTCGAGATCAAAAGATCCATTTTTTTGAAAGGCTTTACCTGAAAAGCTTTTTGCTCGATGTGGGAGCATTTTTGCGTTTGTTTGAAGAACGTTTTCATTCGTAATTTTTAAAAAAAGCGGTGATTTCAATTTGGGGTTTGTCCCGCCAAATAAGGTGGCTTCCGCATGTAATAAATCTTTCGCATTGCGATATGTATTTCCATGTACTGCCCGCCACCAATAACGAAGAACTCCTTTAATAGAAGTTTCTCTCAGTTCTGCTTCTTTCCTTGCTTCGAGTCCATGCATCATCAATGGTGAAATAAGTTTTACATGATACGTTTGCCGATGTGTTTTTCCATCTACTAAAAAAGCTTCTAACAATTGTTCACCCAATTCTTACCCTCCTGCTTCATGTTCTCATATAGCGTATCGATCAGCGGATACAGTTTTTCACTTAAAACGCTTAATTTATCCAAAATAATTTTCGAAGAGAATGCATCCTTTTTTGCCCCGGCATGATTCAGGTCATTGCGGATATGATTCAGTTCGTGATAAATCGGAAAATACACATCAAATTGTGTAATTTTCGCCTTAAAGGTTATACAATTTTTAATATGATCCTGCGACCCGCGCCATCTGCTTTCCGGTCGTTTCCTCGCCAAATGACCAATCGTTTCGCTTACAACTTTCCGCCATTTAAGATCCATCTTGTCGTAAGCAACATAATCGCAAAATGCACTAATCACATACTCCAGCAAAAAGGTATACCCTTGTTGAATCAGCCCATGCTCGATACACCAATTTACAACAAACTTGATTTTTTCCGCTTCATTTGAACTGTAAGCCGCTAATTTTTCTTTCACTTTTTCGATTAAAGGTATTAATGCTCGCAAATAATCTGAATCTATCGCTTCAATTTCTGAGGTGACTTGAAGTAATCTATCAATCTCCGAAAAAACAGCTTCTCCTCGCACAGTTTCAAAAGCATCGTTTAATGAGTTCATCCGCTCCGCAACGTGTCCCATTTTGCCCAACATAATGCCCTCGCCCTTACTTGGCTGTGCCGTTTTTAAAATTTCTGCCTTTTCCTTGTTCACTTGAGCGTTGATTATTTCTGCATTGCCAGTCCGTAAATACTGATTGACACCTTCTGCCCAGTCCAATAAATTCATCATTTCCGTAAAATTGATGATGGAACCAGTCGTGTCATCATTTTTAATCCCGTACAACAGACCTCCTAAGTTAATATTCTTAAGAAAACGCGCATAATTCAACACAATAAATGACACAAAAGGAATACTCCGAAATCCATGTGTCATATCAAAGTAAATCGTGTCATTCTCATGTAATTCTTGTAAAATTTTATCGAATAATTCCCAGTTGGCAGTCTCATCTTGCGCTGCAGAAATCGGGACTTCTTTAAGTGATATTTGTGGATCTAATTTATTGAAAGACGATTGAAGACCGGTATTAAACTCCGATTGAACATTACCATTTGAATCTCTTCTATCTTTATAGCAATCTAACCAATTCAATTCTTTTGCTTTTTCTGTTAAAAAAACAACTACTTCTACTTCATCATACTTTTTCTGGCACATTGTAAAATCAAATGCAACAGCTGAATAAATAGAAAGCCATCGTGAAACCACGTATAGTTAAGGTTAACCATAACAAAAACTAACGGAGGTAATTCACGATGACTCATACTAATTCTAACACGAAGGGACGCACATTTACACATTTAACGGAATTTGAAAGAGGACAAATAGCTGCATATCTAGAGGAAGACCTGGCACTAAGGGAAATCGCAAGGAGAATTGGGCGTGATGTCAGTACAATCTCCCGTGAGAGGGATCGTGGCACCGTTCAGCAGATTGACACCCACCGTGAGACTTATAAAAAGTATTTTCCTGATGTCGGTGCACGCGTTTATGAGGAGAATCGTAAAAACTGCGGCAATCATTCCAAAGTGATGGAGGCGTGGGAGTTTAATAAATTTGCAGAAAAGATGATCTTAGAAAAGAAATGGTCACCTGATGCGGTTGTCGGACATGCAAAAAGACACGAAAAATTCGAATACATACCTTCTACGAAGACGTTGTATAACTGGATTGATGAAGGGAAACTATCGGTAATCAACATGGATTTAGCGATGAAGCTCCGCCGTTCAACAAAGTCGACAAAATCCCGGGAAAATAAAAAAGTTCTCGGAAAGAGCATTGAAGAACGCCCGGAATCCATAGAAACAAGAGAAGAATTTGGACATTGGGAAATCGATACAGTCGAAGGGCACAAATCAAATGACGATGCTTTATTGACGCTAATAGAAAGAAAGACACGGAATAAGATCATCAGACGTATTCCGTATAATACTGCCTCGGCAGTTACAGATGCCCTCCAGGGGATTTTTGAAGAACACCCAGAGGTGCAAAATGTCTTTAAAACAATTACAGCAGATAATGGCTCAGAGTTCAGCGAACTCTCAGAGCTGGGGAAAAGGTTTCAAATTGACGTCTATTTTTGCCACCCCTATGCTTCGTGGGAGCGCGGATCAAATGAGTGTCATAATGGCCTTATGCGAAGGTTTATCAAGAAAGGGCAGCCAATTCATTCATATTCTGATGAGAAGATTGCAGATGTAGAAAGCTGGATGAATACTCTTCCCCGGAAAATATTAAATTATAAGACACCGGGTGAAGCATTTGCGAAATTTGTGGATAGTGTTGCCTAGGCCTAGGCAACACTATCCACAAATACAGGAAAACCTTTATACAGTGGTTTTTAAAAGGGTGTTGCATTTAATATTGCAATTTAAGAATAATTATAATTAAAAGAAGAATAGAAATCAGGTATGGATTACTGAATTTTTCATCTAACATATGAGTAAGGATAAAAAATATGCTATTGTAGTACTAAGAACAAACAAGGGAAAAAAGTTACACCAATGGTTATGGAGTGGACAATATCCGATATTGTGGTCATATATGATAGAAATAAAACACAAGAAAATTATATACTGGGCATTGGATTTGATTGTAAGAAGTCTTGCCCAAGTCTGCCACTAAAATTGATAAAATGAATAAATTCAATCGTTATCAAACAACCTATATTGTATTTTGATGGATTAATAAATTTAGAAAGGTAGGGATTGTCTTGAAAAAGAAAATGGAATCAACGCAACCAAACGTTACAAACCAACAGGGACAACAACTCACGTTTAGAGAGATTTTAGAAGAACCTGTATCTCCTGTTCAAGAGTTGCAGGAAGAAGACAATGATGAAAAACGAGATTCAGATCTTCTATACCCAATTCAACTCGTGCGAGATTTCGAACGCTTTATTCATTATCTTGAAAAACATCAGGTCCAGATCACAAAAACAAAGAGCTATATTTCAAGGAAATACTTGCCAGATATCAACAGAAAATTATCCATTCAAAA
>DATGSY010000151.1:0-5894 GCA_035302125.1 Atopostipes sp. | reverse complement strand
GAGACATCATGCCAGAAATCTTAGAGAAATTTAAAAACGAAGGAGTGGATGTTTCTGGAGAAGAAGCCAGTTGGGCACAGACTTATGAAAATATGAAAGTAATTATTGAAAACTTCCCAACGCATCTTCCAAATAATTATTTAGAGTATTACTTGTATCCAAATATAGTAGTAGAACAGTCAAATCCAGAACACACTAGAGCCAATCAAATTATGGAAGGTCGTTTACAAAAAATCGACGATACGGTCGAACAAATAAGGAATGGAGAAGCGACAGATTTAGATTATGAAAGTAGTGGCCATGGGCAGTACATTGTAGATATTGCAGCGTCCATCTTGCATAACAAAAATGATCGCTTTATGTTGATTGTTCCAAATAAAGGAGCTATTCCTAACTTGCGTGAAGATGCAGTAGTCGAGGTTCCAAGTTATGTCAATGCTCAAGGTGTCGAACCGATTTCCTTACGATTTGACATCCCCGATTTCCATAAAGGATTAATGGAAGCTCAAGTGGCATCTGAAAAACTGTTAGTGGATGCTTTCTTTGAAAACTCTTATCAAAAAGCATTAGAAGCCTTTACTTTAAACCAGACAGTGCCAAATGCGACTGTTGCGAAGAATGTTCTTGATGACTTAATTGAAGCCAATGGCGATTACTGGCCAGAACTAAACTAAATAGAATTTTAAAAAAAGATCAGGTGAATCCTGATCTTTTTTTATTCTTCCAATCTAGATCGTGTTCGTTCAGCAAAGAAGTAGCGATTGACTAAATAAGCAATGATAAATCCAATAATCGTTTCAATGGTACGAGTCGCCACATATTCGAAAGCATCCATTTGACTGCTTCCAGAAGTTAAAAGTGTCATCGTCGTCACAACGGCAGCGATGGTAAAGACATAGGGATCAAAATTAAACCATTTACAAACCGTTAACGCTAACAACATAAATCCAGAAACAAACAGCGGCATCCAACCAGAATACATATCAATTCCGAGTAAAGTAAAGGACATCAGACACAAATAAGACATGAGAGCGCAAATGAGTGTTCCTAATAAACGATTCAAGCCATGTGTTTTTGTTTTTGTACTTGTTTCTTTCATCGTCAAAATACAGGCCAAAACCGCATAAATGGGTTGCGGATAATCAAAAAAATAAAAAAGCTGCAAACAAATGAAAACAGAAAGTGCTGTTTTTACAATTCTTAATCCGGGAACAATTCTTTCTCTATCCACCATAAAAATATCTCCTAACTTTGGACTTTTGTACACCGAATATCTCTCTATATTGACTATAGCAAGGATTGTAAAAAAGTGCTAAGAAAGTTTACCAAAGCGCCTAAAGCTTAAACTTTTAAGGATTTGGAGCAAGAATTGTCTTTCTTTACGTTTTTGTCTAAAATGAAGCAGAAGTAAATAAGAAAAGGGTGGAGACATGATTAAAGGAGTTATTTTTGATTTTAATGGAACAATGGTTTTTGATGGTCATTTGCATGAACAAGCATGGGTAGAAATGATTCAAAAACATAACGATAATGTAACCGAACAAGAAATTATTGACTACATACATGGAAGAACGAATAATGTCATCATTGAGCATTTTATAGGAGAAGTGTCAGAAGAGGAGTTGCAAAAGCTGTCGGATGAAAAGGAAAAAGAATATCATCGACTAGCTCGAAAAGAACAATTGGAGTACGTAGAAGGGACAGAAGATTTACTCGATGAATTGGTCGAGAAAGAGGTTCCTTTTACGATTGCAACAGCCAGTCCAAAGATTAATATCGATTTTTATTTTGACTATTTCGATTTAGGTCGTTGGTTTAAATATGATGAGATTGTTTATGATGATGGAACATTCCCTGGTAAGCCAGAACCGCATATTTATAAAAAAGCTGCAGAAAGTTTGGGGCTTGAACCTGAAGAATGTGTCGTCATTGAAGATGCACTGACTGGAGCGGAATCCGCTAACCGTGCAGGAATTGGAAAAGTCATCATCATGTCCTATTCAGATGAACAAAGAGAACTATTTGAGACAAGCGACTTAGCCTATGACGCAATCATTACAGACTTCAACGGGTTTTTAGATAAGCTCTGGGCAAAATAAATCACATCTTCTGTGCATATAAGCATTAAATCGAAAGCAATCTATGATAAAATATGCTTTTAAATAAAGTTAAATGCCTCTTATGGACAGAAAGAAGTGTAGACGATCGAAAATCAAATGACGTATGATTTAAACTTTTACACCAAACAATTGAAAAAAATGAATCTATTGAAGAATGCGGAATTAATGCAAGCTGGAGAAGAACCCGTTCTTCATTTAGAATACCATTCTAAAAAGGTAAAGCCGGGGACTTTATTCGTTTGTAAAGGAAACCATTTTAAAGTGGACTATTTAAAAGAAGCCATTCAACGTGGGGCCATTGGCTATGTTGCGGAAGAAAACGTTCATCTCGACGAAGAAATCCCTCATCTATCCGTTTCAGATATTCGTGAAGCCATGCCGGTACTGGCTGATTTTTTTTACAACAGACCAGGAGAAAAATTGAAAATCATCGGGATAGGTGGGACTAAAGGCAAAACCACCACAACCTATTTTACGAAAGCTGTGTTAGATGCTTACTTGAAAGCTCAGGATAAACGTCCAGCAGGGTTGATTTCTTCGATTACGAATTACACAGGCCAGGAAGAAGAATCAGCTGAAAACACAACGCCGGAAGCCTTGGATTTACAGGCTTATCTAGCGGATGCGGTTAATAATGGTTTGGAATATGTCGTGATGGAAGTGTCAAGCCAAGCGTTAAAATATCATCGAACGGATCGAATTACGTTTGATGTCGGAATCTTTTTAAATATCGATGAGGACCATATCAGTCCAATTGAGCACCCGAATTTTCAAGATTACTTGGAATCGAAAGCGAAAATGTTTGGGCAAACAAAAAGTCTTTTGGTGAACTGTGAAACGCAAGAAGCAGATTATCTCTTTCATCGGGCAAAGGAAGCTGAAAAGTTTTATTCTTTCAGCGTAGAATCGAAAAATGCAGATTATTATGCATCGGATATAGAAGTGCTTGATTTAGAGAGTCATTTCCATATGCACAGTGGTACCGATGATGTGCCGTTCCGTTTGACTATGCCTGGGAAATTTAACGTGGAGAATGCGGTAGCGGCGATTGCTGTCGGGCATTTGCTGGGCATACCTATTGAGTATGCGCAAAAAGCTTTGAAAGATGTCGAAGTTCCTGGACGGATGCGCATTATGTCTTCAGAAGACGAGAAAATCATTGCGGTGGCTGATTTTGCGCACAATCGTTTGAGTTTTGAAAATCTCATTCAATCGATGCGAGAGATTTACCCTGAGTATAAAGTAGTTACCATTTTTGGAGCGCCTGGCGGCAAAGCCCTCGGACGCCGAGAAGAGTTAGGAACTGTCGCTGGTCAAATGGCAGATTTTGTTTATCTCACAATGGATGATCCAGATTTGGAGGATGTTTCCGACATCTCAGAAGAAATTGCAGTCTATGTGAAACGAGAAGGCACACCTTATCAAATCATCAATCATCGGACAGAAGCTATTCAAACAGCTTTTAAAAATGCAGATGGAAAAACGCTGATTTTAGTGATAGGCAAAGGACATGAAAAAGTTATGAAAATTGACGGTCAGGAAGTCCCCATACCATCGGATGAAGAACTCATTCAAGCATGTATTGAAAGATACAATGACCATCCATCGAAAGAATAAGAGAATAAAGTTCAATTCTGGTCGCTGACTATGGTAAAATGTTGTAATTAGTACAACAATAATTTTATTCGAACCTTAAAAGGACAGAATTTTTGAAAGGAATCTCGAATTTATGGCGAACAATATCAAGAAAAAATTTCTGCCTATCTTGATAGGATCAGATTTAAATACTTATACAATGTCTATTTCATTTCATGAAGAGTATGGAATTAAGCCAATCATTGTGGGACGAGCTCCGCTGCCGTTTACTGAAGGAAGTTCAATTATCGAAGAATTTCATTATACAGACCGAATCAGTGATGATGAATTTTTTATTGGGTACTTAAAAGATTTGGCCAAAAGATTCCATCCACACTATGAGAATTTACTGCTCATCGGGACCAATGATGAGTATGTTCAATTTATTATTAATAATAAAGAAGCATTGTCGACAGACTTTGTCTTTAGCAATGTGGATAAAGAATGGTTACCAAAGCTCTTTTTGAAAAAGAACTTCTATAAATTGTGTGCAGAATATGGATTAGATGCGCCGCTGACATATTACTACTCTTGTGCGAGTGAAGAACCGTTTGATGAAGATGTTCCGTTTCCTTTAGTCATTAAACCAAGCGACGGCCTTCAGTACTATGCGAATTCATTTCCCGGGCAGCAAAAAATCTATGTGGTCAGCAATTATGATGAACTGCATGATATCATCGATACAATTAAAGAGAGTGGGTATCGAGGCGAGTTAATCATCCAAGATTACATTCCTGGAGACGACACAAATATGTGGGACTCTGTTTACTATGGAAACCGCGAAGGAAAGCCGCAATTGGTTTCTTTAGGGCAAGTGGTTCTGCAAGAGCCGACCACAACAGGTGTTGGAAACTATACGGCTTTGATTGTCCGGAATAAAGATAAACCGGCACATAAAGAAATCATGGATAAACTCGCAGCCTTTATGGAAAAAATCGGTTATAAAGGTTTCGCGAACTTTGATTTAAAATACGATCGACGCGATGGTAAATTTAAAGTGTTTGAAGTGAATATCCGTCAAGGGCGTTCGAGTTATTATTTAACGCAATGTGGCTACAATATTGCGAAAATGATTGTGGATGACGTGATTTACCACAAAGAAAAAGAATTTGAGTATGTTGAAGGCGAGAACTTATTTGCGGTTGTTCCAAAAGCAGTGATTAAAAAATACACGGCAGATCCAGAAATTCGAGAAGAAGCCGTAGACTTAATCAATCGCGGGAAATACAACAACCCAATCTTCTACAAACCGGATAAAGGATTGAAACGCAGAGGGTTCATGCTCCTACGTCAAATCAACTATTTCAGAAAATATAAAAATAACCCCTTGAGAAAAGGGTAATTTCAATCGCAGTTTCTACAGATCTCAAGAATTTGTAGGAACTGTTTTTTATGTTTAATTTTCAATACAAATTTGTATGAAAATGCGTTATGATAGAATAGCATATGTAAATGAAAAATAGATATGAGGTGAGGGTTTGAAAGGTAAAAAGTTTTACTTTATCTTAACGGCAATCTTATTGATCGGTGTTTCAAGTATTTACTTCTTCAGACAACAGCGTGAAGAACAATTTTTAGCGTTCGAAGCTTATGAGATTGAAAATATCGAATCTCAAGTATTGAGCCTTTATAATGAAGAAAAGACAGACATTAAAAGCAATCTCTCTGAAAATACATTTGAAGAGATACAAGCTCTCTTTGATGAGTTGGAAACAGAAGAATACCATCCAAAGAATGCTGAGCGTTTAGAAAAGGCGCAAAATGATTTTATAACCGCTAAAGAGATGCATCATCTTGAAGAAACGATTGATAATTTATTTATAGAAGACGAGATGATTGATCCAGAGGTTTCCACCCAAAAAATTGAACAATTGGAAAATGAGTTACTCAATTTTCAAGAAAAAGAAGTTTACTACGCTCGCCATATGGAAAATTTAAGTGAAGCGAAAGTGCAACTCCACAATATTGAAATTGCGCGATCTTTTATAGAAGGGTTATTTGAAGAGGATATGGTGCGCGAAGATGTCACACGAGCGGATGAAGAAGAGGCGCTAGCATTCATTGAAAACATTAAAAACGATGAAGTACGAGATGAATTATTGGCGCAAGTGGAGATTCTAAGTGTAGCTTTAACCGAAG
>DATGSY010000150.1:0-6802 GCA_035302125.1 Atopostipes sp. | reverse complement strand
TCACTGTTTTAACATCCGCAAAGTCTAAGTTTACGAAACCAGGGTTCGTGATCATATCTGAGATCCCCTGAACACCTTGACGAAGCACGTTATCTGCTTCACGGAAAGCTTCTAAAATTGGTGTCTTTTTATCGACAATCTCTAACAAACGGTTGTTAGAAATGGTAACGAGTGTATCCACGTGTTCTTTCATTAACGCGATACCTTCTTCAGCATAACGCGCTTTTTTAGGCCCTTCAAAACTGAATGGTCGTGTAATGACACCAACCGTTAAAGCACCTTGTTCCTTCGCAACTTTTGAAACAATCCCAGCTGCTCCAGTACCCGTTCCTCCACCCATACCGGCAGTAATAAAGACCATATCTGCACCTTCTAAGGCTTCAGCAATCGCTTCTTCACTTTCTTCTGCAGATTTTTTACCAATTTCTGGCATCGAACCTGCACCAAGTCCACGTGTTAATTTTGGTCCTAGTTGAATTTTAGTTTCAGCATTCATTAAATTTAAGGCTTGTACATCCGTGTTAGCGACGATAAATTCTACCCCGCCTACGCCTTCTTCAATCATTCGGTTAACAGCATTTCCACCTGCGCCACCAACACCGATGACTTTAATCACCGCACCACTTGGTGGTGTCATTTCGAATTCTAAATCCATTTAATTTCCTCCTGTACCACAATCAGTAGCATTTTAATCGTTTAATCATTTATTTATTTTTAATCATTTTTCTCTACATGTTCTATTTTAGCACTAATCTGACTCGGATTAATAGCGATTCATGAAAGCTTTATCAATAATTTTACTTTCTCTTTCATTTTTTCAAATTATTCAAAAAAACCAGAGAAAAAGTTTTTCAATTTATCGGAAAAAGGTTCTTTTTCTTCTTCCGGTTGTGTGGTTTGTTGTTTCGTTTCTTCTGGCTGTTCTTCTGTTACCGGATGATTCCGGACTGCAGGCTTCACTTGATTAGGCTGAGCTTGACGACTTAATGTCGCGCCAAGAACCGTTTGATTAATTAAAAGATCAATTTCATTTAACCTCGTTTCAGTCATGACCAACCCAATAGCATTGGTAAAGGCTGGGTAACGAACCCCCATGAAATCTGGGATATAAATTCGAACCGGAACGTTAAAGACATCTTCGGCTAACCGATCAATCCCCGGTAAAGAAGCCGTGCCTCCACTAATGACAATACCTGCGGGCATATCTTCAGCGCCTACATCATCGATTGAGAATTTTAATTGTTCAAATATTTGCTCAATTCGTGCTTCAATGACTTCAGCAATATAGGCTTCTTTAAAGGTGGCTAAATCATTTTGACCAACCACTTCAACAGAAACCGTTCTTTCCGGATTCGCTTCTTTATAGTACGCATGCCCGACATCACGTTTTAATTTTTCAGCATTTTTAATCGATGTGTTTAAAACAATTGAGATGTCTTTTGTGACATATTCGCCACCTTCAGAAATCACTTGTGTATGTTTCACTTGTCCTTCATGAATCACTGCGAGACTTGTTTGTCCGCCGCCCATGTCGATTAGAATCGCGCCGAAGTTTCTTTCATCTTCGCTGAGTGCGATTTGAGCCATGGCATGCGGTTGTAAAATGATATTTTTAATGCCGTAATCCGCTTTTTGTACCGCTTTACGAATATTATGTAAAATGGAACGAGGAATAGAAGTAATCGTCCCTCTAAACTCAATTCGATTCCCAATCATACCGCGCGGATCTTTAATGCCATCAAAACCATCGACAACAAATTCTTCTAAAGTGACATTAAGAACTTCCCGTTCCTGATTTAAACTTCCTTCAATGGCTTTTTCTACCACATTTTGAACATCTTCATCTGCAATTTCTTGATGATTTTGATTGATTGAAATACTGCCATAACAAGAATTGATGTGTAAATCATTTGCAGGTATTCCAACGATTAATTCATTGATTTTTATATCTGCTTTATCTTCTGCCTGTTCGACTGCTCGTTGAATGGACTGAGCGGTTTGATCAATATCCACGATCATTCCTCGACTCAGGCCGTTCGATCGTTCATTTCCAACTCCAATAACATTGATTTGGCCATTTAATACTTCGGCTGCTATAACTTTAATTGAAGTGGTTCCAATATCTAAACTTGCATATATACCGCTTTTCATATTTTGATTGAAACCTCCGTTTTTTATATTTTTAGTTTAATTTCTTTGATAAGAAACTATGAATGTTCTTTTTATCGCCTATTAGGCAAATATTTTTAACTTCGCTAATCAGTGAATCATTGTTCTTTTGATTACATATGCATAATGTTACCACAAAATTGTTCTAAAGTAGAGTGTATCAATAGATTTCACGTGACCTTTTCATCACTTGTTTCACATTCTTTGTATAGAAAAAGGCAGTCCAAGCTGCCTTTTATCCGTTAAATTCTTCAAGTGATTCACGTTCGTCTTCATTCATTCCCGATTCTTCCGTTTCTCCATCGGCAAATGGCGTGAAGTAAACGCCCACTTCCATGTCAAATACCCCTTTTTTCCCGTTCACCGCTTTTACCATTTGTGGGTAGTATGGGATTTTTTCTGCAAAGGTTGGAATAGAAGAAAGGACGCGATTTCCATTATTCATATACACGCGAATAAATAAAGGATTCTTGCGATCACTCACTAATTCAATTTCTGAAATCAAATTTAAAATAGGCTGCTCAACCTTACTCAACTCTTCAATCATTAAGTTTAAAGTCTCGCCTTCTTCAAACTTAGTAAGGACAGGTTGATTTCCTATGGATACACTGTATGCATCATCAAGGACTGTTCCATTTTCCAACACACGTAAATAAGAGGTATCCTGTGCGATATAAGCAACAGTATCAAATTCTTTTACACGAATAACTACATCATTAAAACCATTGACCTCTACTGTTGACTCAGACACTTGCGGTAACCCATCCACCACTTGATTCGCCACGTTATCTCGTGCGCGGAAAGTTTCCAGCACAGAATCACCGCTCAAAAGACCACTTTGGTCGATGATCTCTTGATCGTAAACCGCTGTATTTCCTTCTACTGAGATCGTATTGACCTCACTCAAGGGGCTGATGAAATAAGCCAAAATGATAATAATGGCTACGTTAATGCCTACAATAGGTATGTATCGTTGCATCACTTTATGAAATTCCATCGACTTCTTTTCAGCTTCTTTTTTTGGGGGCTGATTTGATTCGTAGGATAAATCTGGATTCTGACTCACCATTTGGAACCTTCTCCTCTCAATGTACAGAACAATTTTCTCTTTGACGCATTGAACAGTTTTTACTTATTTTTTCTTTTTCATTTCATCAAGCATCACTTGAATCAGTTGATCAGTTGCATAAGGTTCTCCGAGTTCACGTGCTCGCTGACTCATAAAACCTCTACGATCTGCATGATTCATTAATTCATCCAGTGTATTCAAAAGCGTTTCACCATTTAGATTTTCTTCTTTTAAAAGAATCGCCGCCTCGTTATGTACCAAGCTCATCGCATTTTTTGTCTGATGATCTTCCGTGACATTCGGTGAAGGAATCAATACACTCGGAATACCAAGCACGGTGATTTCCGCAATCGTTGTTGCTCCACTCCGACTGACAATTAAAGAGACATTGCGCAATACATCAATCATATCGTCGATATAAGGTTTCACGACAAAGTGTGGATTCTGCTCCAGAGGTGAAATAGCTTCAAGTTCATTATGAACTTTTTCGTAATGGCGGTTCCCAGGGACAAAAATGATTTGATAGTCTCTTGTGCGTAAAATAGGATAAGCTTCTACCACGGCTTGATTAATTTTTGGAGCTCCACGACTTCCCCCAAAAATTAAAGCAATCGGTTTTGTGATATCCAATCCATAAATATGATCGACCATAGGGAGGTCCGCAGAGTTCACTTCTTGTGCCCTTGGATTTCCGGTAAACACCACTTTATTTTTATACTCGCCTACTTGTTCATAAATATCTTGAAAACTAATCGCTAACCGATCAATATATCGAATTAAAAACTTATTTGTTAAACCAAGGAAGCTATTTTGTTCATGAACCACAGTAGCGATTCCTTGTTTCGATGCCACATAGCATATCGGCGCGCTAACATATCCGCCAGTGCCTAACACCACATCTGGATTAAATTCGCGAATAATCTTTTTGGCTGCGTTTATACTTTTTAAGAATAAACCCACGCTTTTTAAATTATACTTTAAACCCGAAAAACTAAATTGACGTTTAAATCCTTCAATCTCAATCGCTTTAAAGGGAATGCCTTCCTTAGGAACAATCGAGCTTTCTAGCCCTCTGGATGTCCCGACATAGAGTAGTTCAACATCTGTTTCCATTTCCTGTAATCGGCGAGCCACGGCCAATGCCGGGTAAATATGTCCACCAGTGCCGCCACCTGTTAAAAGTACTTTCATTTTAAGTATTTATTTAAACCCTTTTGTTTATGTTCCAATAGGCTTAAATAAACTCAATCCCCCTTTAAAGTCATTTTCTTACACTTTTGCATTCACTAAATCTTCGACTGCTGATATAAACGCTTCTCCTCTAATCTCGAAGTTTTTATATTGATCCCAACTCGCTGCAGCGGGCGACAATAGAATGATGTCGCCTGGTTCACTTACACCATAAGCAAGTGGTACAGCTGCTTTGACATCTTTGACTTTCTTCACTTTCTCAATGCCTGCTTTTTTAGCTGCTTCTACCATCAGATCGGCTGTTTCACCAAAAGCAACTAATGCTTTCACATGCGCTTTAAGCATAGGGATTAAACGTTCAAAGGTGTTCCCTCGATCTAAGCCGCCCGCTAACAAAATAACAGGTTGATCAAAACCAGCCAATGCATTTTCTGTAGCTTCAATGTTTGTGGCTTTTGAATCATTGTAAAAGATGCGTTCATTATACTCCGTCACAAATTGAGTACGATGTTTTACCCCATGGAAATGGCGTAAAACCGTTTGGATGGCTTCATTAGAAACGCCTTTATATTTTGCAACACTTATAGCAGCCAACATATTTTCTAAATTATGATAACCTTGGATAAAAATATCAGCTACTTCAGCGACAACTTCTCCATTGAAATAAATTTTCCCCTCTTTCACAGAGGTTCCAACTTCTAAATATTCTTTTCTTGAAAAAGGGTGTAATGTCGCTTTTGTGTTTTCATGAACCAGTTCCTCAAGATGTGACTGGTCTTTATTATATATGACAATATCTTCTTTTGTTTGGTTACGAATAATATTCATTTTTGCATCTTCATACGCTTCTTGTGAACCATGGTAATCGAGATGAGCAGAATATAAATTGGTGATGACCGCAATCTTTGGCTGAATGGAGGGTGTCCCCATTAATTGAAAACTGGATAATTCTAAAATGACATCATCTTCTGGTTCTACCGTTAAAGCCACTTGACTAGCTGGCACACCAATATTTCCAATCGCATAGGTTTTGCCCACTTCTCGGTCCTGATTTAACATGTCATGAATGATGGATGTTGTTGTCGTTTTGCCATTTGAACCTGTAAGGGCAATATAAGAATTTTTCATCACCGATGTGGCGACTTCAACTTCCGTAATGACTGGAATCTCTTGCTTTAATGCTTGAGTGATGACTGGATTATCGTATGAGATTCCTGGATTTTTAACGATTAAATCAAAAGGAGTATCCAAGAGATGGCTTGGATGTCCGCCTGAAATAATCTTGATACCTAATTGACTCAGCTCCAAAGCGTCTGAATCCTCTTCTAAATTTTTTGCATCATTTACTGTAACGATAGCACCAAGGGTATGTAATAACTTTGCTGCATAGTACCCGCTTTTTGCGAGTCCTAAAACCAGCACATTCTTTCCTTGATAATCATTTTCTTCGATCATGTACTACATCTCCTTTAGTCTACTTGCATTACAAAAAGCTATCCTCATTTGATTACTTTCTAAGTCATTTTAAAAGAAAAAGGAAGCATTAAAAGAGGATCATCAATGTTAGAATCGCCATCAACAAGCCAATTCCTGCAAAAATTCCAACGATTTTCCACTCTGACCAGCCCACCATTTCAAAATGATGGTGAATCGGGCTCATTTTGAAAATTCGATTGCCCGTTCGTTTGAACCAAAACACTTGCAGCATCACACTTGCCGTTTCAATGACAAAGATAAAGCCGATGAGCAACAGCGTCCATTCAACATTCAACAAAATGGACATAGCGGCTAAGCCCGCCCCCAAAGCTAGGGATCCAACATCGCCCATAAAAATTTGGGCAGGTTTACGGTTAAATAACAAAAAGCCGATTAATCCGCCAATTACACTCATGGCAAACAGCAAAACGCCCCATTGTTCTTGTGCATAGGCAATATAGGCATAAGCTGCGTAAGCAATGGTGCCTGTAGAGGCCAATAGTCCGTCGATACCATCCGTGAGATTGGTTGCATTTGAGAAACCAACCATCCAAAAAACCGCGAATAAGCTATAAAGATAGCCAATAGAAATATTGCCGATAAAAGGGAGATTCAACTGATTTTCAAATCCGTTAAACACTAACACAAGGTAAAAAACGATTCCGATGACAACTTGTGCGAGGAATTTTTGTCGACTTGTGAGTCCTAAATTCCTCTTCATAAATAATTTGATGAAATCATCGATGAACCCAATCAGTCCATATAAAACAAAAACAATGGTCAATATCCAGGCAGTTAAACTTCGATCCAAATCAAAAAGGGTCGAAAGCAATACGGCAAGGATTGAAGACAAGATAAAGACAACTCCGCCCATTGTTGGGGTACCACTTTTTTCTT
>DATGSY010000149.1:0-3127 GCA_035302125.1 Atopostipes sp. | reverse complement strand
TAGGTCATCAATGGTATCTTGAAGAATTTGATCCCAT
Organism: Atopostipes sp.; assembly: GCA_035302125.1. Lineage (GTDB taxonomy): Bacteria > Bacillota > Bacilli > Lactobacillales > Carnobacteriaceae_A > Atopostipes. The sequence continues at coordinate 3,090 of DATGSY010000149.1, read as the reverse complement.
CAGAGACATCAAAGAAGGCAGTTACCTTACTAGCTTTTATTCTGGAAATATTAATGAGAACAAAATACAAGCTTTATTTAACCATATCAAAGATTATCATGTTAAGATTAAACCTGAAAAAGTCTTTTCTTTAGATGAAATTCAAGATGCTCATCGTTACTTAGAAAGTAAAGATAGCTTTGGGAAAGTAGTAATTCAAGTTGATGAAGGAGAGTAAACATGGATGCTATAATGGCCTATTTTCAAACAAATACTGAGCAATATGTAGAGTTATTGATTCAGCATATTCAAGTGAGTGTATCTGCGGTATTGATTGCAACAATTATTGCAGTTCCTTTAGGCATATTAGGCTCACAATATAAATGGATAGAAAAAACAGCGACGGCATTTACAGGACTGATGCGAATTATTCCTAGCCTAGCTATTTTATTTGTGTTGATTCCATATACGGGGACAGGCATGCGTTTAGCTGTTATTGCATTAATCTTTTTAGCGATTCCGCCAATTTTAATTAATACAATTGTTGGGTTCACGTCTGTTTCAGCGGAGGTGTTAGAAGCAGCGGTTTCTATGGGGATGAATAACCGAAGATTATTTTGGGAAATAAAAGCTCCCTTAGCTTTTCCAAAAGTTTTTTCTGGAATTCGTACCTCTTCCGTTGAAGTCATTTCAAACGCGACCTTAGCTTCTTATATTGGAGCTGGTGGTTTAGGGAATTTAATTTTCACGGGATTAAGTGCTATGCGAATTGAATATTTAATTATTGGTGGTGCTTCGGTGGCTTTATTATCAGTAATTGTTGGTCTATTAATGACGACTGTCGATCACCGAGTGCGAAGATATGAATTTATAAACGATTAAAAGGAGTGTAAATATGGAGAAAAAGAATAATCGAAAGATCCTCTGGAAAATCATCGCAGCTTTTGCTTTGATTCTCGTTCTAGTAGGATGTGGGAATGGTTCAGGTTCAAATACGGATGGAGAAACAGCAAGCAAAGAAGACCTCACGATTCGTGTAGGATCCAAAGATTTTACAGAAGGACTTATTTTATCGGAATTATATTCACTTGCATTAGAAGAAGCAGGTTATAATGTGGAACGTGCATTTAATCTTGGAAGTCCAGTAATTCATGGGGCTTTGACAAATGATGAAATTGATATGTATCCCGAATATACCGGAACTGGTTTGCTTTCAGTTTTGCAGTTACCAATGGAATCTGATCCAAAAGCCGTGTATGAAACAGTTAAAACAGAATACGAAGAACAGTTTGACTTGGTTTGGTTAGACTATAGTGAGGTTAATAACTCACAAGGGCTCGTCATTACAACGGAAAAGTCAGAAGAGTTAGACATCATGACCATTTCTGATTTACAGGAAAATGCTTCAGAAATAAACTTCGCTTCCCAAGGAGAGTTTGATGTCCGTGAAGATGGGATTCCTGGTTTAGAAGAAGTGTATGGGGAATTTGATTGGAATTCTTCAGCTATTTACGATAATAGTTTAAAATATCAAGTATTGGGTAATGGAGAAGCGGATGTAGCACCAGCTTATACAACGGAAGGTCAGCTCGTCCAAGATGAATTTACACTGCTAGAAGACGATCAACAATTTTGGCCACCGTATAATGCGGCACCTGTTATCCATGCAAATTTAGTGGAAGAACATCCTGAAATTGCAGAAGTTTTAAATAACTTAAGTGCACAACTAAACTCTGAAAATATTACAGAATTAAATGCACGCGTAGATATTGAACATGAAGAGTATGAAGATGTCGCTCAAGAGTTCTTTGATTCATTGGATAGATAAAGGAGATAAACATGACTACAGCTATTGAATTTAAAAATGTTTCAAAAACATTTCCAAATGCAACCCGTCCTGCGTTAAATGAGATTAATTTAACGATTGAAGAGGGAGAGTTCGTCACGATTGTTGGAACGAGTGGCTGTGGCAAGACGACATTGATTAAACATATTAATCGATTAGTAGAAGCAGATTCTGGAGAAATTGAAATATTTGGGCAAGATATTTACAGTTTAGAAGTTACGGAACTACGAAAGAAAATTGGTTATGTTATCCAACAAATTGGTTTGTTTCCACATATGACCATTGCAAAGAATATTGCAACAGTGCCCAGAATGCTTGGTTGGGATGATGAACGGATTGAAAAGCGAGTAAAAGAATTGATGAATTTAGTCAATCTTGATGCAGAGGAATTACTAGATCGCTACCCCTCTCAGCTTTCAGGTGGGCAACAACAAAGGATCGGATTGGCGCGAGCATTAGCCGCGGACCCTCAAGTGATGCTTTTGGATGAACCATTTGGTGCAGTAGACGCGATTAATCGAAACATTTTACAAAATGAATTACTCAATATTCACAAAGAAAATAAAAAGACGTTTCTTTTTGTAACCCACGATATTAACGAAGCGTTTAAATTAGGTAATCGAATCATTCTTATGGATAAAGGAGAAGTCCAGCAATTTGGAACACCAGATGAAATCTTGCATGCACCAAAAAATGAATTTGTAGAATCCTTTATTCAATTTTATGATGGACCGAGAGATTAAGGAGATGAGGACTTGATTGATTATATTGTTCAACAAAGTGATAGATTGTTCACAGCTTTTGTCCAGCATCTTCAAATTGTCGGAATTACTTTATTGTTTTCAATTGCACTTGCAAGTGTGTTGTCTTTTCTTATTATTTCATCGAGAAGAGCAACAAACATTGTCTTGCAATTTTTTGAAATTTTTTACTCAATTCCGAGTTTAGCGCTGTTTGCATTACTTGTTCCGGTAACAGGATTGGGTATGAATTCAGCCATTATTGTTCTTGTGTTATATAATCAATATCTTTTAATTCGAAATATTGTCACAGGGATTGTAGGTATTGATCCTGCAGTTATTGAGTCAGCACTCGCTATGGGGATGTCTCGTTTTGAATTAGCCTATAAAATACAAATTCCATTAGCTGCTCCAATGATTATTGCCGGAATTCGTCTTGCAGTCATTTCGACGACAAGTATTGCGACTATTGCATCGACGATAAATGCAGGTGGTTTAGGCGATATCATTTTCGATGGGCTCCGA
>DATGSY010000148.1:0-2851 GCA_035302125.1 Atopostipes sp. | reverse complement strand
ATCGAAGTGCGTGGAGAAGCATTTATGCCGAAACGTTCTTTTATGGCTTTAAATGAAACACGTGAAAAAGAGGGAAAGGCATTGTTTGCGAACCCTCGAAATGCTGCAGCTGGTTCATTACGGCAATTAGATCCGAAAATTGCTGCCTCACGAAATTTAGATTTATTTCTTTTCGGATATGGTGCTTGGGAAGTAACTGAAATTACAAAACATAGTGAACGATTAATTTATTTACAGTCGGAAGGATTTAAAATAAATAAAGAGTTTAAAGTATGTCATTCGATTGAAGAAGTGATTGAATATGTGGAGTATTGGACAGAACATCGAGATGAATTACCATATGAAATTGATGGGATTGTTATTAAAGTAGATGATTTAGAAGATCAAGAACGTTTAGGGTATACAGCTAGAACACCTCGCTGGGCAACGGCGTATAAGTTTCCAGCGACAGAAGCGGTTACAAAAATAATCGATGTGGAGTTAAGTGTTGGTCGTACAGGTGTCGTAACGCCAACAGCAGTATTGGAGCCTGTTTTTATTGATGGTTCTACGGTTAGCCGTGCAACTCTTCACAATAAAGATCAAATTGGCGCATTAGACATTCGAATCGGTGACACTGTTATATTGAAGAAGGCAGGGGATATTATTCCCAAAGTCGTGCGTGTTATTGCAGAGGAACGAACGGGGGATGAGGAGCCGTATGAAATGCCTGAAACATGCCCAGCATGTGATTCAGAGCTTGTTCACCTAGATGAAGAGGTAGCACTTCGTTGTATGAATCCTAGTTGTCCAGCACAATTACGTGAAGGACTGATTCATTTTGCTTCAAGAGATGCGATGAACATTGATGGATTGGGAGAAAAAGTAATCGAGCAACTTTTTAATGAACAATTAGTGACATCGATTGATGATTTATATCGCTTAACAAAAGAAGATTTATTACCATTGGAAAGAATGGGTGAAAAATCGGCAACTAATTTAATCGATGCTATTGAAGCGTCGAAAGAGAACGGGTTAGATAAATTATTATTCGGTTTAGGTATTCGTCATATTGGTGCAAAAGCTGCGAGAATTTTGGCTGAAACATTCCATACGATGGATCGGATTCAACATGCAACATATGAGGAGTTAATAGAAGTGGACGAAATTGGGGAAAAAATGGCAGATGCGATCGTGCAATATTTTTCCCAGGAGGAAGTACAACAACTAATTTCGACATTAAAGGAATTAGGGCTAAACATGACATTTGCACATGTAGCAGAAGCAACATTAGATGAAGCAGTTTTCATGAATAAAACCGTCGTTTTAACTGGGAAATTAGAACGTTTCACCCGACGTGACGCAAAAGATTTCATTGAAGCAAATGGTGGTAAAGTAACGAGTAGCGTGAGTAAAAATACGGATTTAGTCATTGCTGGAGAAGCTGCAGGATCTAAATATGATAAAGCAGTTGAACTAGGGATTGAAGTATGGGATGAAGATCGCCTAGATGATGAAATGAAAAAAGGAGTGTAAACAATGAAACGATTAGCGATTATATTAAGTTGTGTACTCCTATTTTTAGCTAGTTGTAGTAGTAAAAAAGAAGAAGATATTGTGCAACCAGATAATGAGGGAGAACAAGAAATTTCTGTCATTCCAAATTATTCATTATCTGAAAATCAATATAAAATAATGTTGCCATACAGACCGAGTGCAGCACGTGGGGCGATCACAAACCAAATTTCTAACCGTGTCGACATAAATGAGTTGGAAGAGGGATTACGTCGCCATTCAACAGACATGTTTGATCCGAAGAAATATGTGTTTGAAGAAGGGCAATATTTAAGCACGGAAGCTGTATATGATTTAATCGACTCTTTAAATCCAAAGGTAAAAGAAAAAAAGAAAAAAGAAGATAAAATTAAAGAACATCGAAAAAATCCACGTGTTTTTTCACATGTATTAGAGCAAAACTTTTTAGAGAAAAAAGATAATCGTGTTGAACTAGTCGGTGTATCGATTGGAATTTCGTTAAAATCGGTATATAAGTTTCAAACAGAAGTTGGTGGACCAGACTATTATGAAGATATTTCGAAAGATGAAATGTTAAAAGAGGGTAAAAAAATTGCCGAAAAAGTTTTAGCCGAAGTTCGTGAACAAGTGTATGATCAGGAAGGTATTGAGGATATCCCTGTCATGATTGCTTTATTTAGGGAAGAGGAGCAGTCTTCTCCAGTACCAGGTAGTTTTGTAGCAAAAACAGAGGTAAAACAGGGTGAGAAAAAGATTGGGAAATGGGAAACCTTGGACGAAGAACATGTCATGTTCCCATCAAATAAAGCGAAAGATAAATACTATGAAGACTATCAAAAGTTCAAAGAGTTTAGTGATAAGTTAGAAGAATATTTCCCGAATTATGTAGGAATTGTTGGGAATGGCTTTTATGTGAAGAAAGACTTAAATCGGATGTCAGTTGATGTTCCGATTGAGTTTTATGGACAAGGAGAGGTTGTCGGTTTTACACAGTATGCTTATGGATTAGTGAAAGAAATTTTTCCAAATCATTATGATTTTGAGCTTGAAGTAACGTCAGCAGATGGAGTAGAAAGTGTGATTTTCCGTCAAGCTGGTGACGAAGAGCCGACAGTACACATTTTTAATTAATGGCTCTTTGTCAAATGGTGTTGGTGACCCTCTTAAAGTCATCTACTATTTAATTGTGTTGAGCCAATAAGAATAGGATGAATATGTCACTTCGGAAATGTACTTCGCTTTCCGCGTGCGGCTGCTAAGCCAAGCTCAGGCTTTGCCTTCGCTTGTCTTATCTATGCCTCTTTTCACGCAGGAGTCTACGTACATTTCCTACGTT
>DATGSY010000147.1:0-8272 GCA_035302125.1 Atopostipes sp. | reverse complement strand
AGCAAATTTTTGTTTGCCTGTGTAGAATGGATGTGAAGCAGAAGAGATTTCAACTCGGATTAATGGATAAGTGTTTCCGTCTTCCCACTCAACAGTTTCTTCAGATGTTTGTGTTGAACCTGATAAAAATTCGTAACCTGTTGTTGTGTCTCGGAAAACGACTTTTTGGTATTCTGGATGAATTCCGCTTTTCATTCTTTTCACTCCCTATGCCATAGAGTTTTTCACTCCATAGTTTATTCATTCGTACATTTTGTAATCATATCTTAAAAAATAATTGTTCACAACTATTTTCTTGCAACGCTTTATATAATATCACGTCTTTGGAAAAATTGCAATATCTCATGGGCTGTTTATCAACGATTTTTAAACTTTTTTGGAAAAATCTTAGACACTTAACGGGATCTTTTCAAAATATTCTCGATAAAATCATCGTTTGTTTTGTAATTGTTTAATGTTGAAATAAATTTCTCCGTGAAGTCTAAGGAATCGTGTGGAATGCTGCGACGTAAACGGAAAGCTGCTTCAAATTCTTCTTTTGAAAGCAACAATTCATCTTTACGGGTACTTGATTTCACAATATCAATTGCTGGGTACACTCTTCGCTCGGCTAATTGACGAGACAAGTGAATCTCCATGTTTCCTGTTCCTTTAAACTCTTCGTAAATCATGTCGTCCATGCGGCTTCCAGTATCGACTAATGCAGTAGCGATAATCGTTAAACTTCCGCCCTCTTCTACGTTACGAGCTGATCCAAAGAATCGTTTTGGACGGTATAATGCCGCTGGATCTAAACCACCACTTAAGGTACGTCTACTTGGTTGTTCGACCAAGTTATAGGCACGTGAAAGTCGTGTAATACTATCCATTAAAATGACAACATCCCGTTTGTCCTCCACTAAACGGCGTGCACGTTCTAAGACTAGTTCACTGATGCGCACATGGTTTTGTGGTTGTTGGTCAAATGTTGAATGGGCGACTTCCCCTTTAATGCTACGCTCAATGTCCGTCACTTCTTCCGGACGTTCATCAATAAGCAGCATAATTAATTCAACATCAGGATGATTTGTAGTTATGCTATTCGCAATTTCTTTAAGAAGCGTTGTTTTCCCGGCTTTAGGCGGCGCTACAATCAATCCACGTTGACCAAATCCAATAGGTGCCAAAATGTCTAGAATACGCGAAGACATATGGCGTCTAGGGGATTCCAATTGAATTTTCTTATCTGGGTATAATGCCGTAAGGGCTGGGAAGTGCGGGCGATCCCTTGCTTCCTCTGGATCTTTTCCATTGACACGTTTTACATTCATCAACCCATAGTAACGTTCAGACTCTTTTGCAGGTCTTGCGGTTCCCGCAATTAAATCCCCTTCACGTAAACCAAATCGCGTCATTTGCGAAGCGGAAATGTACACGTCTTCGTTACTTTGGGAATAGTTGATGGGTCTTAGGAATCCGAAATCTTGATTGGGAACTTTATCAAGGACTCCACTGACTTGGAAGTATCCTTGTTTTTCTTCTTGTGCTCGGATGACAGCGAATGAGAGTTCTTTTTTGTTCATCTGACTATATCGAGGAACGTCTAAATCCTTAGCCATTTGGTATATTTCTTTTAAAGTTTTTTCTTGCAATTGATCATATGTTAAAAATTTATCTCTTTCCACGGGCTACCTCATATCTATTTTATATATTTTAAATTACTGGAGTTAGTCACTCTTTCTCAGTTGTATGTCTGTTCATCTTCTTCAGTGTCGATCATTTGAATATCCGCACCTAATGCAGACAATTTCTCAACGATGTTTGCATATCCTCGAAGAATATTGACGACGCCAGTGATTTCTGTTGTTCCTTCTGCCATAAGTCCAGCCGTAACAAGACATGCACCTGCACGAAGGTCGCTGGCTTCTACTTGAGCGCCAGTAAGTTTGTCCACACCATTAATTAAAATCGTGTCGCTTTCTACTCGAATGTCTGCGCCCATACGGTTCAATTCTGGAATATGGTTGACTCGTTTTGGATAAATGGTATCCATAATGATGGACTCGCCGTCTGCTTTTAATAAGAGTGGCGTCACGGGCTGTTGCAAGTCGGTCGCGAATCCTGGATAAGGTTGTGTTTTAATCGTTACAGGTTTGAGCTTTTCATTGGTCGGCCGTACGCGAACACTTTCTTCATCGATTTCTAGAGGAATGCCCATTTCATCCATTTTCGATACGAGACTCTCGATATGTTCACCAATAATATTTTCGATTAAAACATCTTCTCCTATCGCAGCAGCAATTGCTAAGTAAGTACCGGCTTCAATCCGGTCTGGGATGACTGAGTGGGTTACACCTTTTAGGTTCTCTACGCCTGTGATACGTAAGGTGTCTGTACCCGCGCCACGGATTTGAGCCCCCATTTTATTTAATAAGTTGGCCACATCGATAATTTCCGGTTCTCTTGCGGCGTTTTCGATGATGGTTAACCCTTTTGCTTTCACAGCGGCCAACATCACATTAATCGTCGCTCCGATGGAAACCACGTCAAAGTAAATTTTTGTCCCTTGCATGCCAGATTCAGGCGTTTTGAAATGCATAGCGCCCATTTTATTTTCGACATCTGCTCCAAGTGCTCGGAAACCTTTCAAGTGTTGGTCAATTGGTCGTGGACCCAAGTCGCATCCGCCTGGCAAACCAACAACGCCTTCTCCAAATTTTCCAAGTAAAGCGCCCATAAAATAATATGAAGCGCGTAAGCTATTAATTTTTCCGCTTGGCATTGGAATCGACACCATTTCAGTGGGGTCGATGTGTAATGTACTGCCATTAAATTCTGTTTTTACGTTCATTTCATTTAGGATATCAATGAGTGAATAGACATCTTTAATATTCGGTACACCCTCAAGTGTGACTGGCGAATCGGCTAAAATAGAAGCGGGTATCAGCGCTACAGTACTATTCTTAGCTCCAGACACTGTGACTTTTCCTGAGAGTTTTTTTCCACCATTAATGATTAATTTTTTCATAAATAAGGCCTCGCTTTGTGTTTATCTTTCTGGTAGGTTATTGATTATTTGATTTTAACTCTATTTGAATGTTTATTTTGGTAGATGTTGAATTTCATTTGATTTGAAAGTTGTTGTGGTTGTGCTCTGCGGTTAAGGGATTGTTTCCCCCTGATGATGAAGCAAATACACACGTCAATAGTATATAGGAGATTTCACAAAACGTCCACTTTTATTCTTTAAATGATCGATGCCCGGAGAATCTTTTAACAGCGAAGAATGAACAAGTACGTGGACATAAAAAAAGCTGAATTCTTTGTTTTTTACATGCTCTGTTCACAAAGAATTCAGCTATTCAATTATTTATTATGCGTTAAGCTATTGCTTTCTTTCATAATCATCCATTTCATGTCTTCTCAGCTCATGGTCTTTTTTCACTTCTTCTTCTCGCGACTCGGCGGATAAGTCGTCTTCAGGTGCACGAGTGCCTTCAGGGCCAATACAGTTTGGTTGGGTGTTTGCTTGAGTGGTATCTTCAGTAATATTCACATCGGTATCATTATTGTCGTTTACGAGAACAACAACGTCTCCTTGATTGATGCGGTCTCTATATTCATTCACCGGATCGTCATCTGTACCATAGTCTGGATCGTCGTATGAATCGTCCATTGTAAAAGCATCTTTAATGGAATCCCAAATGGACTTGTCTTCATCGGATGTTTCTCTTTGCCCTTCATCTATGCGATCCATCGAACGTTCATCATCCGCATGGGTCTCTCTCATTTGAGAAGTGGTGGTTTCTTCTGTGCGATCCATCGATAAATCTTCAGAGGTGACATCCATATCTACCTCTTTTGAGAAACGATTTCGTACATCTTCATTGGCAATAACTCTTATATTTTCACGAGAGTGACCTTGTTCTCTTAATCGATCGACTGCCCGCAATGCCTCTTCTAGTGTGGAATATACTCCCTCTACTCTTTCTCCCATACTATCATCCTTTCTCTTTTCATCTTCACTTTATTTCACTTGAAGTATAAAACGACTGAAATATATCGGCAACTGATTTGATTTATTTTTCGCTTGGTGTACTGCTTCTCATCCTTGGGTTCTGTCGATCTTGAAGCCATTCATTCGCATGAGACACAGCAATCTCAGTAGATTCTCCAATAACGCTTGTTTCTTCAAAGAACTCAGCTTCTTCTTTTTCTTCCAATTTTCCACTACTTCGTAGATACTTCAGTTGATCGCTATCCAATCCACTGAGGTAAAGTTTTCCACCAGCGGCTGTCAACTGCTCGGCATAATCATCTAAAATGTCCATCAGTGTTGCGCCCATTTGCGACTGGTTACGTAATCGAATCAAAACGACAGGGTTAGCTGCGTCTCCTACGCGTGGTAATTTTTCTTTTAAGGTTTGTGCACCAGCAAAGAATAAACTACCTTCAACCGCTAGAACCGTTAATGTATTACTCTCTAAAAATTCAGGTAACTCTTTTTCGACAATTTTTCCGTTCTCTTTTTTCTGAAGGGTGACTGAAATATCGCTTGCGGCTGTTACGAAATAAAAGATAATTGAAAGCACGACACCAATTGCTACTGCTACAGGAATAGAAAAGACTAACACAGAAATTAATGTGACAGAAAATCCTAGTATAGCCGACCAACCACTTCGTAAAATGGAAATGGAGTCTTTGACGTTAACCGCTCCAAATCCAGCCACCATAATTAAAGAAGTTAGTGCTGGCATAGGGACTTGTTCGACAATTCCAGGGAAGATCAAGACGATAGCCAACATCCAACCACCGGCTAAAATACCTGCCCAACGTGATTGAGCACCAAGTGTAATATTTAAGGCGGTTGAACCAATCGATCCACCGACAGGAATTCCTGAAAAGAGTCCGGCTCCTACGTTTGCTGCACCTTGTGCAATCATATCGCGAGATGGATCGACTTGCGTACCATCTGGGTTCTCGGTCATTTGACTGACCCCTACACCTTGAACAGCAATCACTGCTGCAAGAGCAATCGCATAAAAAATCAACTCCGGCGTAATAATGGAAAGGTTCGGTAGAGATAATTCTGGTAATCCTCGAGGAATTGTACTAATATCTTGTACGATTTGAACAGAATCTAAGCCTCCAAAGTAAACCACCAATGTTCCAACAGCTAATGCCAATGCAGATGCAAATAATTTCGCAGGCGTCCGCTGAAGAATCAACATTGTAGCCAGTGTAATAATGGCAATTAATACTGCCCGCCAGTCCCAACTGCCTATATTGGCCCATGTTTCAATAAATGAAAGGACACTATTTGAAGCTTCCGGTGTGTAGCCGACCAGTCCATAAAACTGACCTAAAATTAATAGTATACCTACTCCATACATAAATCCGCGCATGACCGGGTAAGAGATGTACTTACTTAATCGACCGAATCTAAGGAATCCAAAAATCATTAAGGCGATACCGGCGAGTACTACAAATGTAAATAATCCTGAAAGCCGTTGTTCCTCCGGTATCCCAGAGATCGCTTGACCGGCGAATACGGAAGCCGCTACGGTAGTGGCTACTAACATAATTTGAGAACTTGAAATTAAACTCCCAATCGTTGGTCCTAAAATGGTCGAATATAATCCATGAATCGGGTTAACACCGACCATCAGTGCTGTCGCGAGTCCATCTGGAACGTTTGATACGCCATTGACCAAACTCGCCATGACATCTGCAAGAAATCCTGTTCTTTTCTCTTCCGAAGATTCCGTTCCTTCTATTTTTCTTTGTTCTTTTTCTTCTTTTCTTCTTGCTTCTGCTTCACGAGCATCACGCATGCCGACACCTTTTAAATAAGCGTCTGCAATATTAATCCCATCTGGATTATCTGAACGAAGAGGCCTTATTTGATCTTCTCCGTTTAAATCCTTTCTTACTTTTTCATCATCCATCATCTATCCCTCTCTTCACTATCCTTCTTGCTTAATTGTAGACATAGATTCTTCATTATCTTTACTTAAATAATTTGCAATACCGACAAGCATGGTAATTGTAATGTCTTTGGTACACTAATAATCAATTTCTTACTTTCACTGATTTGATTTAAAACAAGAGCATCCCAAATGCAAAGACGAATATAACGACTAGAACGACAGATAAAATTGAAACAGTCGCTAAGTTCATCGTAAATGGTATGTCTTTGTCATCTATTTCTCTAAATGAATCTTTTAAGAAGTCCACCACACTCTTGAACCCAAACCAAGCATAGATGAAACATAAGATTCCTAAAGCAATTAAGGCTCCGCCAATCATTAAGGCGACTTCATTACTTTCTGAACTGCTCAACGCTTGAGCTAACGTCCACCCAGCACCGGCAATCGTAAATCCTGTCCTTATCCAAGCGGCATAAGTCCTTTCACCGGCTTGAAGTGTTCGATTTTGTGCTAAGTCACTTCGCAATTCGGCAAGTTCTGTACGATCTACAGCTAATTCTTCACTGCTTTTTTCTTGTTTTGATTTTTCGTTCGAATCTGCCATGCTTTCACTTCCTTTGTTTGAATTTTTATTCATTGAATAAGAGCCATTAAAAAGGGGTAAAATCTCTTTAACTTCTTGTATTATTTCTATCTTGTTCATTTTTAAATTAACACATTTTATTTTTTATATCTTTTATAACGGTTTGAGAAGTATCATTTCTCTGTGAAATCCAAGTGACTTTCGGATTTATTAGAAAAAAAGAACCCTTGTCTGTATTTATTCCAGACTAAGGGTTCCAAGATTGTTTTATCAATTGTTATGCTTTTTGAATGTTATTTTAGCGATTCGTTCTATTTTCTTCATCGCCAAAACGATCATTTGATATTTCTTTGTCTAACGTGTCATCTTTTGGATTGTCGACATTTTTATCGTGGCTATCAAGCGCTTTGCCATCTTCTTCGACTTCCAATTCCTCGCGACGAACGGTATCGCCAACGGTTTGGCTCTCTTCTTTAGTCTCTTTTTTAACTTCGACTTCTTCGACGACTTCCGTTTCTTTTTTCGGTTTCACTTTTTCTTCTTCTACCGGAATGACAATTTCATCATCATCCGTTTGCTTAATCTCACCGTCATGCGTCTTACCGTCTGTGACAGGTTTTCTTTCAATTGTAACTTCTTCTTTTGTCACTGGAACTTCTACCGTTTCTGTGTCTTCAACGACATTCTTTTTGACATGAACTTCCCCTGTTTTTTCTTTGTCTTTATCAATTTCTAAACGCTCTTCTTTTAACTCAATGGATTCTTCATCGCTGCGCTTATTTGAATCATTTTGAGCGGTTGAATCGTTTAAGTTTGGTCCTCCAGAAACAAGTACAGCTACATGACCTTCACTTATCGACTCTCTATAGTCATATACAGGGTCATTTTCAGCATCGTAATTAGGATCGTCATAATTTGATTCATCATAAGAATCATCTGTCGTAAATGCATCTTTCACGGATTCCCAGAAAGATTTATTGTCTTCGTCTGTTCGAGTTTCGTCACCTTTTTGGGTGGTAACATCCGCTTCGACTTCTGCAGATAAACGTGTACGAACATCTTCATTCGCCACAAGCGTAATGTTGTTTCGCGAATAACCTTCGTCTCTTAACCGTTCTACTGCTCGTAATGCTTCTTCAACACTTGGGTATACCCCTTCGACTCGTTTAACCATCTTTTTGACTTCCTTTCTTTTTGTTTTGTTTCTTGCTACATATGCACCTTAAAACATGGAAAAAAGAATTAAAAGTAAAACGGTTTGAGGAGAATGTGAAAGAAAAAAAGCTTGAAAGACAGTTATTTCTTTCAGTTCCACATCGTAATTGGCTAATGGGAGCGGCCCCTAACTTGAAATCGAGTTTCGGACTAGCGGGAGTGGCCCCCTAACTTGAAATCGAGTTTCGGACTAGCGGGAGCCTAATCCAATAGAAAAAGAGCGGATTTCTCCGCTCTTTCGTTAAATGTATTGGTTTTTTTAACTTACGCTTTGTTTGATGAACCAAGTACACGCATTGATTTTTTCGTTGCTTCTATGATGTCTTCTTTACCAGGGCCAATAATTTTACGTGGATCGTAAACATTATTGTCGTTTTTGATGACTTCACGCGTACGTTTTGCCCATACTTGTTGTAATTCTGTGTTGATATTCATTTTCGAATGACCATACTCGATGGCTTTCTTGATGTGCTCTTCAGGAATTCCTGAACCACCGTGTAAAACTAAAGGCGTTTGTGTCAATTCAGAAATTTCTTTCATTTCATCAAAACCGAATTTAGGCTCG
>DATGSY010000146.1:0-3078 GCA_035302125.1 Atopostipes sp. | reverse complement strand
CTGAATCGAATTCAAAAACTACAATTGGAATGACCAATAGAATACTTCTCATAACTGAAAAAAATAAATTTTTCAGTCAAGGGGGAAGTATGCCCAAAATACCAGAGTTGTTCTATTGAAAATTCAGTTATTTTATGAATTGGCTACGGTTCTTAATTAAATACCGTTATGTTCAACTAATTTAACAAATTTTATCAAATGGGATTTGTAGCTATGAATATTTCAGGTATAAATAAATTTTGAAATAATGAAGTTTGCAAATCTGGAAAGGAGTCGTGATAGATCTTGAAGAAAAAAATCTTTCTAGCTGGATTAATAGCGATGATTTTAGCTGTTATGACCGCGTGTGGTTCTGAACCTAGCAGTGATGCAGCAATTGAACAGGACACAGAAGAAACCGTAGAAGAACAACCAAATGATTATTCTACAGATCCAGAAAAACCAATTGTATCGAATGGATCTAATTCAAACAGTGAAGACACCACTGTAAATAAAAATAGCACCCAGTCCATTGAAAATGATACTAATACGTCCGAAACCAATGATAGTAATATAGAAGCAGACCCTTCGAATAATCAAATAAAGGAAGAAAGCATTCATCTTTCTAGCGGAAGTGAAGCAATTCAATATTTGGCAAAGGAATTAGAAATGGAAAATAATGAGGATATTATTTTTGATGACATGGGTGGTTCCTTAGAAGATGATGCACAAGGTTCTTATTACACGATAACATTATATTCAAAAGAACTGAAAGAAGCTGGTGGTTCTGGTACCCTCGAAAGTTATAAAGTGTATCAAAACGGAAAATATGAACTACAATGATGTTTCTGTTAGAATGGAACTATAGGTGGATCAAAAAATCCACCCTAACTTCTCCTACAAAGTTAAACGGGTGGATTTTATTTTTCTTTATTGAATTCATGGACAACTAACTATTATAAAAGCAGTTTCTGTTGGACAATTCGAATAAAGTGATGTTCTCTTACTTTATTATCTACGATTTCATAGACATACACTTTACTCTTAATAGCCTCATAATCCCCTTCTACCGATTGTCGTTGGAATTGTTTGATATCATTCGTTACGACAATTAAACGACTTTCTCCATCTGCTTCTTCACTAATAAAATCAATTAATCCGAAAGAAGGCTGTTTTCGAACATTTACTCTACCTTGACTCAATTCATATTCTTCAATTACATGTAAATAATCATCTGATATAACTCGACTACATTCAACATTTGTAGGTATTACTTTAAATTGAGCAATTCGCTTTACTGGTTTTAATTGAATCGAACGTTCTCGATCTATCGCATTCAAACGTTCTTTACTTCGATCTTCCATCTCATCTATTTGAGCATAGGTTTGATTAATTAAAGCACTGTTTTTACCACCGACATTTTCCTCTTGATATTTTTGTAAACGTTCTTGCAGAGTCTCCATTTGATTTTCAAATGATTTTCTAAGGAAAACACGTTTTCTATTAGTGTATTCCTCGCGCTTTCTTTGTGTAGTTTTTAGTAATTTTCTAGCTTGTTGAATGACATATCGTTTAATATCTTGATCCTCATTCTCATAGGTCTTGATTACTTCTAAGGATTGGTGAAAAAGTAAGTATGGTGATATTTGTACAAACTCACCATTTTCACGTTTACCGGTTAACATCAACTTCTGCTCCAGCTCTCTACCATTACCGTCAATAATCGAAACTTGATTTAACTCCATAATCATTGGTTCCGTTATGGAAGCATTTACTTCATATAACGGCAGAATGGTTTGCTGCATTTCTTTTGCGGTTAACTTCATGACTAAGTTAAACAATGGATCATCGTTCTCGATCATTGGGAGTTTATCCGTTTCTTTTGCTGAGGTAAGAGCAAAGCGTATGGAGTTATCAAATTGAAACATCAACTTTTGATCACGAGCAAAATCACGAATACGTTTTGGGAAACGATCAATCCGAGCTATGGTTTGGTCATTCGATACACTCATTCGTGTTCTAGTATTTTTTAATCCATTAACAACAAAACGTCCATAAAAGCGTGTTGGAACACTATGCATGGATACTTCATCAAATGAACGCTTCGCACCTGGCAAATCAAAATTGTCGTCTAAACGTTCATTTTGGGCAAGTTCAAGCAGTCGCTTATGTTCTTCTGATAATGTTTTTTCCATATGCTCGATGATTTCATCTAAATTTTCACGATCTAAGATGGCTTTTTCCATAACGGAAGATAAATCTGCTTGTTTATCCTCTAGAACTTCGCCAACAAAGTCATAGACTAGATCTTGTCCAAGGTCTTCACGCATTTGTTCCATTTTCGTTAACAATCTTGTTAACACATCACCTTCACGAGTATTAGTGGCAACTAAGTTAAATACAAATACCTCATTTTTCTGACCAATACGATGAATTCGCCCCATCCGTTGTTCCAATCGATTTGGATTCCACGGAATATCATAATTTATCATTTGGTTACAAAATTGTAAGTTGATGGATTCACCACCTGCATCGGTAGCAATCATAATTTGAACGTCATTTCGGAACTTCTCGACTTCCTCTTGTCTTCGGTCCATCGAAAAGTCTCCAACAATTTTAGCTATATCCGATACATAGGCTTTTAGTTTCTTCTCAAGATAATTTAATGTATCTTTGGATTCAGTAAAAATCAAGATTTTTTCACCTTTTGCCAATAAACCGCCTGCACCAAACAATGTCTTTTCTAGCTCTAAAAATTTTCGTTCATTTTCATTTTGTCTGATTACATTTGCTTTGCGAATCAATTGATCCAGCATTTCGATTTCTGTTTGTAATTCATCATAGTCTAGTTCTTCAAATTCACCCTCGGCATATTCCTCTAGTAACTCCTGTTCTTCTAACGAAATATCTTCGTAATCCTCATATTCTAGCATGATTTGTTCTGCTTTTTGCCCTGTTTCTAATACACGTTGAAGTCGTTCTTTTCGTCGTACTAAGGAAAGATAAATTGCCTCGGTTGAAGAACTTAGCCGTCTTTGTAAAATCATCATAGCAAAAGCAACATTAGGTTTATTGTTTTTCTTCGCCCGATTAAAATAG
>DATGSY010000145.1:0-5237 GCA_035302125.1 Atopostipes sp. | reverse complement strand
AATCTCCTAAAAGCGATGCAGGTGGAACAATATGATGCACCCTTTGTCTTGCCGCTCATTGAAGACGAAGAGTTGCAACCGCTAGAAGTCCCCTTGAAATTTGCCTATTCATTGAAGTCCCCTGTGGGGTCTTCAGTAAGTGAAGAAGCGAAAAATGCCGTGCTTACAACCGTTCAAGCATTACAGGACCTTGGCCACCAAACAGAGGAAAAGACGCCTGAAACCGATGGAATCAAGGCGATGCAGACCTATTATATCGTGAACGGCGTTGAAACGGCTGTGATGATGGAAGGGATTGAATCCGGGATGGATCGAAAGGTGACCGTCGAGGATATGGAACCGATGAGCTGGGCGTTGTATCGTTCGGGTTTAAACATCACTGGTGTTGACTATTCGAAAGTTCTTGCTTTTTGGGATCAATTGACGGCAGCAATGGAGAGGTTCTTTGAAAGGTACGACGCCCTCATTTTACCGGCGACCAATGGACCGGCTTTTCCGCATAATCATTTTGAACGGTCACCTGAACTTATCGAACAATTAAAAAACATGGATGCTTTTGATCCAGAAACTCAACAGCAATTGATTTGGGAAATGTTTGAAGAAAGTTTAGTTTATACGCCTTTCACTCAACAACAAAACTTAACGGGACAACCAGCCATCAGCTTACCGATGTATGAAAATAAAGAAGGTTACCCGGTTGGGACACAAATTTGGACCAAGAAAGGTGCGGAGACTCTCTTGCTTCAAATTGCGAAACAGCTAGAAGAACAAGGGCAGTTGGACACGCAAATCGTTGAGATTGAAAATCAATAGAGAAAAGATAAAACCTACCCGAATGAGGTAGGTTTTTGTCATTATGCTGGAATGGATTGAAAGAATAAGATGCTTCCCCATGGTTGGGCTTTGATTAGAGATTTTGCTGTTTTGGCCGCTTCTTCCAAGTCAGTGGCGTTGGTTTCAAAATACAAAGCAATGCCTTCTTTACGTACAAAGCTAAATTCTAAGTCATCTTCTTCATATGCGTTTAACAACTCAACAATTTCGTCTTGCTTCAATGCTGAACTTATTTTAATCATTTTTTTGCCTCCTCACTGATTAAACAAATAAAATCTTCATTTAATCATTGAATAAATAAATGTAAGCCTTTGCTCTATGCAAATTTTATATTTTATTTTAAGAAAAGTCAATTTATAACCGTGACCTGGTTAACTCAGTGACCGGATTCTATTTTAACCCTCAAGCAGGTTATTTCATCCTTGAGTATTTGCAATCGACATTCAATGCATCTCATCAAAATTATGGTAAGATAAACTTGAAAAAAGCTTTAAGGAGGGAAACTATGCGCTTTGAAGATCGGAATGATGCAGGTAAAAAGTTAGCGAAGAACATTCAACTTGAAAACCCAAAAAATACAATCGTACTTGCTTTACCACGTGGTGGTGTCCCTTTAGGTCTCCAAATCTCAAAAAAACATAATATTCCCTTTGATGTCATTCATTCGAAGAAAATT
Source organism: Atopostipes sp. (assembly GCA_035302125.1). GTDB lineage: Bacteria > Bacillota > Bacilli > Lactobacillales > Carnobacteriaceae_A > Atopostipes. Next base: position 3,727 of record DATGSY010000145.1, on the reverse strand, counting down.
GTCCATCCGCTACAGACCGAATTTGCGATCGGAGCCCTTGCAGAAAATGGCGAACCGATTTTAAACGAGCAAGTACGCATTGACCAACGATGGATTGACCATGATACAGAACGTGTCATCGAAGAAATTGCCCGTCGCCGAAAATTATACGATTCGTTTTTAACCAAGCAGACCATTGAAGGGAAAGATGTTATTCTTGTCGATGATGGTATAGCCACCGGGATGACGATGTTTGCGGCGATTGAAGCCGTTAAAAAACAACAACCAAATAAAGTGGTGGTCGCTGTTCCCGTTATTCCAAAAGAGACCTTTTATCAACTGGAAGATTTAGTCGATCAGGTCATTTATGTCGATGTACCAGATCGTTTCCAAGGTGCTGTCGGTGCTTACTATCGCTATTTTCCTCAGATCAGCGACAAAGAAATCCAAGAAATGATTGAAGCCCACAATGCTTAAGCCCCTCCCCTTCGGAAATGACTTTAAAAGAAAAAGAAATATAAAGGAGTTTTAACCCTTGTCCAAAAAAGAAATCTATGCGAAAAACAATGAAAAATATATCGTGACTGCAACTGCTGACGGATTTGATTATACGTTAGATTACGTCAGTAAAAATCCAAATAAAAAGAGTCAAGGAACCTCACCTACCGGACTTTTATTGAATGCATTAGCTGGTTGCCAGTTAATGACTGCCCGTTCATTTTTTAACCGTCGAAAAATAGAGGTTAATGATTTAGAAGTGAAAGTAAGTGGTGATTTTAATCGAACGTTAGATGGCTGGGAAATGAAAGCAGATGCGGTGTTAACAGTTGATGCCTCATTAGATTCCACTGAAGAAGCCAACTTGCTTCAATTCATCGACCAATTCTGTACGGTTTCAGGTGTATTGGCCCCTGGTAATGAAATCAATCTTTCAATTGAATATCGTCACTAAAAAAGGAGATGTAGCATTCTACATCTCCTTTTGGTGTTTATTCGCTTGATTATAAATTACTGGACGGCTTCTACAACTTCTTCGCCTTCTAAACCTTGTTCTTGAGCATAAGCTTGCTTATCAGCAGCTCTCATGAATGGGAAGTATCCCACAACAGAGATTACTAATAGGAATGCTTGATATGCTGCCCATTTCCAACCACCTGAAATGAATCCAGCTAGAATTGGAGGAGTTGTCCAAGGTGCTTCAATACCACTTGCAAGTGGTAAAATTCCACCTCTAATTAAGAAGTATGAACTTACATAACCAAATGTTGGGATAAGAATGAATGGTATAAATAATAACGGGTTCATTACAATTGGTGTACCAAAGATAATTGGCTCGTTAATATTGAATAGTGCAGGTCCTAAAGCTAATTTACCTAATGCACTGTATTGTTCTGATTTAGCCCAGAAAAGCATATAGATTACGATACCAAATGTCAATCCAGATCCTGTAGGAGTCATGAAGATTGCTTGGTTAATGTTTGTTAATACGTGTGCACCATTATCTAATGATAATTCACCAGCTCGGTATAATGCACTGTTTTCAGCTAAGTTCGCACGGAAGATTGGTTCTACAATTCCACCAACAGTTGTTGCTCCGTGAATACCAAACCACCATAGGAAGTGAATAATTAATGGTACAAATAGTGCCATTCCTAATGATCCACTTAAACCTTGGATAGGTACTTGTAGAGTTGTATAAATAATTTCTAAGAATGAAGTACCATTCGCGTTTAATACACCGTATAGTACTGCAGAAACTAATGCCACAACTGCAATAGGGATAAGTGCGTTAAATGAGTTTGCAACTCCTGATGGTACACTTTCAGGCATTCTAATACGGATATCTCTGTCTAAGAAGAATACGTAAATGTAACCTACAACGATACCAATGATCATTGAAGCTACAACACCTTGAGAACCGATCCATTCAGTTGGTATTCCGCCAACTCCACCTTCAACAGCTTCGTGTGGAATATTCCAGTTTAATAATAGCATAAATGAAACCAATGCTGATATACCAGCACTTAGTGGTTCATGCCCAGCACTCTTCGCTAATGAATAAGGGATCGCAATTACCGCTACAAGAGCCATAATTCCCATAGTTGCGTTATTTGCTTGGTACATTGCTGGAGACCATCCAATATTTGCAAAGAATGCCTTAACTGGTTCGTAAGGGAATTCTGCAAGTAAAAGGAACATTGATCCAACAATAGAGATAGGCATGATGAATAACATACCATCTTTAATTGCTTGCACCGGTCTGAAGTTAATAAACTTCATTACTGGTGGTAATACTTTTTCTTGAACAAATTCGTTCATTTTCTTTCCTCCTTTTATTAACCAATAACTCTCACCAATGTAAAGTTTCTTTTCCCCTACATTTAAAGTGATTTATAATTCCTCTGTAAAAAGTTAAAAAATAAGAGCGCATACAAGAAATTATTCGTTACGGTTCATCAAATATAATACCAAAAAGATTAAGCGATTACAAGATTTTTTTAGCTTTCGTATCCTTTTCAAACGAAAAATATATAATTTCATTATTTATTTAAAGAAGTGAAATAGCATATCATTTTTGGATTCAAAGCGCTCTAGGTACAATGTTCTCGTTTCTTGTGATAAAATGTACTTGTACATACAGGAGGGATGGTATGCGTTTTAAAAATAGAATAGATGCTGGGAATCAGCTTGCTAAGAAACTAAAAATCAGTCGGTCAGATCACACAATCGTTGTTGCTTTGCCACGAGGTGGAGTGCCTCTTGGTTTAGAAATTTCATCCGTTCACAATATTCCTTTCGATGTTGTTTTAGCTAAAAAAAATTGTCCATCCACTTCAATCTGAATTTGCAATTGGTGCAGTTGCCGAAAATGGCGATTCTATAATGAATAATGCAATTGATGTTGATAGAAAATGGATTGAAGAAGATACGAACCGTGTTCGTTTGGAGCTCAAACGAAGAAGAAAGCAATATGATAAATTCCTAACTCAACGCCCTCTTTCTAAAAAAGATGTCATCATTGTCGATGACGGAATCGCTACTGGAATGACTATGTTTGCAGCTATTGAAGCCGTCAAAAATCAAATGCCTAATCGAATTATCGTGGCCGTCCCTATTATTCCAAAGGATACAAATCGCATTTTAGAAAGTAGGGTAGATGAAGTTATTGCAATTGAAGTTCCTAGTCAATTTAGGGGAGCAGTCGGAGCATACTACCAAGATTTTTCACAAGTCTCTGATGCTGAGGTTGAAGAAATGATTCGAAATCATGAATAAAAAGAGAAAGCGATAATATTATAGGAAGGGTTCCCTAATACTATCGCTTTATATTTTATTTTAAAAAATTGTTACTTGTTCGTCTATCATACTGAAATCTGGACGAATGATCTCAACAAATTCAAACTTACCATTTTCATAAATATACTTTGAAATCGCACAGTTGGTAAATCCACCCTCTGTATAAATTTCAGCGATTTTATCTTCATTAACAAGGCTACGCAAGAACATAGAACTCGCACCACCATGAGAAACAGCTAGAACTGTTTGGTGATCGTCTTTCTCCATAATCTCTGTACATGTTTCTAACATACGGTCTTGTACTTGTTTTGTTGTTTCTCCTCCAAATTTAGGATAAAACTCATCAAATCCATTTTCCCATTGTGGATGTAAATCTTCACTTTCTCCTTCAAACATACCAAAAGCACGCTCTTTTAATCCTTTTAGACGTGTATAAGGTACATCTCCTGCT
>DATGSY010000144.1:0-5206 GCA_035302125.1 Atopostipes sp. | reverse complement strand
AAGCCTCTATTTAATAACCATTTTAAAATGACTTCGTGTCTATCCCACATACTTCTTTTGGTATACTTAATCTAGGTGATGTACATGGAAACTGAAACATTTATTGAATTTTTGAGAGCAAATAAAAATCCCAAAAAAATATCGGGTATGGAAAAATACATGCGGAATCAATTTAAATTCCTGGGAATTCAGGCGGCTGAGCGTCGGGAGCTCGCTAGACTTTTTTTAAACCAACTGACTAAAAAGACAAGAGAAAGATGGAAGAATAAGTCAGACTCCAACCAGTCTGTTGTAGGCTGGGAGACGCTCTTTTTCCTTTGGGAGTTGCCCGAACGTGAATTTCAACTCGTAGGCATAGATTATCTCAAAAGAGTACAAGAATACTTCGTGCTTGAAGATTTGAAGCATTTAAAGCAATTGGTTTTAACAAAATCCTGGTGGGATACCGTTGATTCTTTAGCTAAAAATGTTGGAACGATCGTATCAAAAGAACCGAAACTGACTGAAACAATGCGCGATTGGAGTGTAGATTCTAATCTGTGGATACGCAGGGTATCTATCCTCCACCAATTGAGCTTGAAAGAAAAAACGAATAAGGAATTACTGGCCGAAGTCATTTTAAACAATGTCGATGATGAAGAGTTCTTTATACGAAAAGCCATTGGATGGGCACTCAGGGAATACGCGAAAACAAACGAACAATGGGTTGTTGATTTTGTAGAAATCAATAAAGAGGATTTGAGTCCTTTAAGTTACCGCGAAGCTACAAAAAACATCCGGTAAATTCTTTCTTACCTGTGATGAAATACTTTGTAAAAAAACGCTTTACACCTATAATGAATGTGAAGATAAAAACTAAAACATTTATAGAAAGGACGATTCAATGGGCTTATTAGTAGATGGTAAATGGCACGATCGTTGGTATGATACTGAAGAGTCAGGTGGTCGATTTATTCGTTCCGATTCACAATTCCGTAACTGGGTCACTCCAGATGGAAGTCCTGGTCCAACGGGTGAAGGTGGTTTTAAAGCTGAACCGAATCGATATCATTTATATGTTTCATTGGCATGCCCTTGGGCGAACCGTACATTAATTATGAGAAGGTTAAAAGGATTAACCGATGTGATTTCTGTTTCTGTTGTGAATCCTCTAATGGCTGAAAATGGGTGGACATTTGAGCCAGGCAAAGGGGTCATTCCAGATCCAGTGATGGACGCTGATTACTTGTATGAGATTTATACACGGGTAGAGCCTGAATATAGTGGTCGAGTAACTGTTCCAGTTCTTTACGACAAGAAAAAAGACACGATTGTAAATAATGAATCGGCTGAGATTATGCGGATGCTGAATTCTGCTTTTGATGCATTTAGCGGTTTAGATTATGACTTTGCACCGGAAGAATTATTGCCAGAAATTGATGAAATGAATGACTTTGTTTACGAGAATATCAACAATGGCGTTTATAAAGCTGGATTTGCAACCGAACAAGACGTCTACGAGGAAGAAGTCACAAAGTTATTTGATGCGCTGGATAAATTAGAAGAACATTTTCAATCCAATGAGTACTTAGTAGGCGGCCGTATTACAGAAGCCGACTGGCGTTTATTTACCACTCTTGCTCGCTTTGATTCGGTTTATCATGGTCATTTCAAATGCAATATTCGACAGTTGTCTGATTATGAGAGATTATGGCGTTACACGAGAGAATTGTACAATTGGCCAGGTGTTGCGAAAACTGTTGATTTTGACCATATTAAAAATCATTATTATCAAAGTCACGATACAATCAACCCAACTGGGATTGTTCCAAAAGGTCCAGAATTAGACTGGAGTTTGGATTACTAGATTTTTTGAAACATTGGCTACACAAACTAAAACCGCTACTTTAGGGGGAACATATCATCCTCTAAACTAGCGGTTTTTAATTTCTCTTTTCAATTCAATAATTAGTTTTCAACGGTTACTTTGTCTGCTTGTTTTTTGATAGCCTTACCTGTCTCTTTATCAAAGAAATGCGCTTTATCCATATTGATTACGATTTTCACTTCTGTACCTGCCTGATGGTAATCTTCAGCATCGACAATAGCGACCACTTCATTGCCACCGACATCTAGATACAAGTTTGCTTCTTTCCCCATAAGTTCAGATACAATAATTTTAGCTGGAATCGCTACATCCGCCGGGATATCTGAGTGTTCATCATATTCTTCGATGTCTTCTGGTCGAATACCAAAGACAATTTCTTTATTTTCATATCCCATTTCTTCTAAGTACTTTTTGTTTTCTTCATTGACTGGGAATATCAGGCCATTATTATCTGTAATCTCACCATTGCTGTAAGTGACATCGTAAAAGTTCATCGCTGGCGATCCAATAAAGCTTGCAACAAAAAGATTATTTGGTGAGTGGTAAACATCATACGGCGATCCGACTTGTTGGATGACTCCTTCGTTCATAATGACGATACGTGTTGCCAACGTCATGGCTTCTGTCTGATCGTGAGTAACATAAATTGTCGTCGAACCTAATTCTTCATGTAATTTTGCAATTTCGGTTCTCATTTTTACACGTAGTTTCGCATCTAAGTTGGATAACGGCTCATCCATTAAAAACAGTTTCGGGTCTCGTACAACTGCACGTCCTAAGGCTACACGCTGTCTTTGCCCTCCGGATAAAGCAGCTGGTTTACGGTCTAAAAAGTCGGAAAGGCCGAGTAATTCAGCCGCATTTTCAACACGTTCTTTGATTTCTTTTTTATTGACTTTTCGAAGTTTTAAACCAAAGGCCATGTTATCAAAAACGGTCATATGTGGATATAAGGCATAGTTTTGAAAGACCATTGCGATGTCCCGTTCTTTTGGTTCAACATCGTTCATCAGATCACCATCAATATAAAGCTCTCCTTCTGTAATTTCCTCTAAACCAGCGACCATACGTAAAGTGGTGGTTTTCCCACAGCCTGAAGGTCCTACAAAGACAATAAATTCATGGTCATCAATTTCTAAATTAAAATTTTCAACTGCATAGTCATCCGCGCCTTCATAAACTTTTGACATATTTTGCATATTCACTTTTGCCATCGGGTATTCTCCTCTTTTAAAAATAATAATCTGTTTTAAATAAATTATATAATCGTTACTCAGAACTAAAAATTTTATGTAGATAAAATGATTATCTTATAACTAAAATATAACATAACCAAAATATATCGCCTAACAAGACGCTTTTTGTGAGGGTAAGTGAATACTCACTCAAGGAATGCTTTTTATGTCATCAAATGATGAAAATGGGGCTTGAGGATTAAATTTTCATTTGCTTTCTAAGGCTTGAATAAAACGAGCAGCAATTTCATGCGGTCGAGTAATCGCGCCTCCTACAACAATGCCTGCTGCTCCTAATTCTTGCATTTTTCGAGCATCTTTTGGATAGTGGATTTTACCTTCAGCAACAACGTCTATGCCTTCATCTACTAGCTTTTTAACAAGCTCGAAATCAGGCCCCTCTACTTGTTTATTATATTCTGTATATCCAGAAAGTGTCGTGCCAATAAAATCAATACCTTGTTCGTGTGCATTTATACCTTCTTCAAATGTACTAATGTCTGCCATAAAGAGTTGATTTGGGTATTTTTCTTTAATGGCTTGGATAAACTCATTTACAGAGAGACCGTCGTATCTTTCTCTAAACGTTAAATCTAAAGCAATGACTTCGACCCCAGTTTCTACTAATTCATCGACTTCTTTCATTGTCGCTGTGATAAAAGGCTCATTGGGAGGATAGTCTCTTTTAATAATGCCGATGATTGGTAGGTCTACCGCTTGTTTGATTTCTAAAATGTCTCTCACTGAATTTGCTCGGATGCCTACTGCCCCGGCTTCCTCCGCGGCTTTAGCCATTAATGGCATGATGCCACCTTCCTCCGTGTACAAAGGCTCCCCCGGTAATGCTTGGCAAGAAACGATAAGACCATTTTTAATTTGTTTTAAAAATTCATTTTTGTTCATTAACTTACTAGCTCCAATTCTTCTATTTTTTGCCCCTGACTAATCAATTAAACTTTTTTTCAATATTAATAAAGATTGAATCGTTATTTAAAATAAATATAGCATAAAAGTGCTTACTTTCAATCATATAATTAATAACCACTTATTAAAAACATTGTTATAAAACAAAAAACACCCGTATCAAAATTCGATACCGAGTGTCTTATACTTTAAGTTAAAATAATCAATTTTCAGCGAATTCTTCATGGACTTGAGTTAATACTTGTTCGAAGACTTCGACCGGTTGAGCACCAGATACACCGTACTTATTGTTGAATACAAAAAACGGCACGCCCTGAACACCGACTTGAGAAGCTTCATAGATATCTAAAACCACTTCTTTATCGTACGCTTTCTCATTGTCTAAAATTTCTCCGACACGGTCTTCGTCTAAGCCAATTTCTGAACTGATTCGTTTTAAAACCTCCGCATCACTAATCAGCTCACCATTCAGAAAGAAAGCTTCATATAATTTATCGTAGTATTCATATCCTTTTCCTTCTTCTTTCGCGTATTGGAAGACACGGTGTGCTGGGAAAGTATCCGTTAGTTTCATATCGTCGAAATTATAGTTTAAACCGGCATTGCTTGCCATTTCATCTACTTGATCAAGCATTTGTTGCATTTGTGCTTCCGAAGCATTTTTTCGATCAATCATGGCTTGTAAATACGTTTTTTCTGGTTCATAAGTAGCACCAGGTTCTAACTGGAAACTTTTGTATTCAATTTCTACTTCATCCGCATGTTCAAAGTTTTCTAATGCTTTTTCTAAATGTGTTGCACCGATATAGCAAAACGGGCAAACAAAGTCAGACCAAATGGTAATTTTCATTCTTTTTCTCCTCTATTTGACTCTTTTTTCTTTTGAATCTCTTCCGCTGGACCACATATTCCGGTTTCCATATCACATGTAAATCCACCAGATAGATCTAATTGATCTAAAGTAGAAATATTGTTTTTCTTGACGTTGATTTCTTTTAGGTTGTTTTCAGACATGTAAGTCCACTTCCTTTTTTTACATTCAAGATTCATTGTAAGGGAAATGTTACGATAACGCACATTATTTGTTTGATTTCGAGATTATTTTAGTCACTTCTTGGTTGCTGCAATGATTAACATCATTGGCCTGCGCATTTCATCGTTTAAATGCCCTTCTGCTGAA
>DATGSY010000143.1:0-3476 GCA_035302125.1 Atopostipes sp. | reverse complement strand
ATTTGAAAGTTAAACTGTTCACCCAATTCTGGATTTAAAACAGAAACCAACTGCTGCATCTCACCGACATGATTTTCCAATGGCGTACCTGTCATATACAACACATACTCTGCAATCTCAGAAATTTTGTACACACGCTGTGATCGCTTGGCTCCCGGATTCTTCGCATAATGCGCTTCATCGACGACTAAACAATCAAGCTCTAGCACATCTTCTCGTTCGAACCTCTGAGCATGACCATAAGTTGTCAGCATCACTCCACCAAACTTCTTCCAATCTTCCAACGCTTGATCGCGTTGATTGACGCCGTTACTTCGATGATACACAAAGACTTCTAAATTCGACCACTTTCTAATTTCACGTTTCCAGTTCGCCATTACAGATAAAGGTACGATGACCAGAGAATGCGAATGGCCATTTTGATGCAGATGATTCATCATCGCAATCGCCTGCATCGTTTTACCAAGTCCCATTTCATCGCCTAAAAGTGTTCGTTTATTGTATAAGGCGTATTTCGTTCCAAATTCTTGGTAAGGACGGAGGGTTCCATGAAGACCGGTCGTATCCAATTCATATTCCTTCACTTTACTGACTATAATATCTGGCAAACCGGTAGGCGTATAACTTTCTTTGGAACCTGTAACCGATTCAATCACAGCATAATATGCAGCACTGTTTTTAACAAAGTCATTATTCACTTCACGGTCCGAAATCGTTATGTCCGCCAGATGTTCTATCTCAACCATCAAAGCATAAAGGGACCGCAAATCTTTTAATAAGTCTATCTTCTCGGATTGAACTTGTTCAACAACGTCACTTTCTTGAAACAACCGTTGATAGGGATCGGTATCTAAATCATTTATCACATCTAGTTTTTCTTTCATTTGATGCGTTAAGCGTTCAAATGCCTGTTGTTTTTCTTGTATGTTTTCATTCAACTGAATACGCGTATAGATCAGCTTTAGTAACTCAACTTCAACAGGACGAAGGTTATCTGGGTTAAAACGCGGGAACACTTTTTCCTTAACCGAACTTTCCATCTCTTTTGCATCCTGGTATAACCGAGTGAGTTCTGCTTTTGAAAACATACCCGAGTTTACCAGGCGGCTTTCATTTTGCCTCACAATGTCATAAACATTTTTATAACCATTTGCATTCAAAGTGACAATGGAATACGGCTGGTTGTTTTCTAAATTAAGAATACTTAAAGACATATTCTCTAATTCTTCTCGAATGAATGGTTGTTTGACTTTATCCCACTGTTCTTTAATCTGCACGTCCAACTCGTCTGAAGACAATTCAGAAACAGTTGCTTCAAACTCAGTCATCTTGTCTTCTAAATAATAGGGTAAATTAGAAATGAGCGTTGTTGGCTGATACTCTGACAGGTCTTTGAGCTGTTTATAATAATTTTTCTTGTTATCCTCAAAAGCCTTTACCGCAAGAGAGTTTGGCATAGATAGTGTATGGGAACCCTCTAATTGCCGTTCAATGGCATCAATTTCCAGTTGGTTCTTTTGAATATATTCTTTTGCTTGTTCAACTTCATTCTTTTTCTCTTTCTTTTGAAACAAACGAAACAACGCATTGGTGTCATTTTCAATAATGATATTTAGTTGTTCTTTATAAGAGTCAAGCGTATAGACGGTATCTTCTTTAAACATCTGAATCTCTTGTTTTTGATCCTCATAATTTAGAAGAATTTTTATTAATTCCAAGTAGATAGAGTCAGATTGTTTAAAAGGTGGAAAGATATGGTTTTTGTAGGCTTCAGAGAATTCTCTCCCAATATTTTTGACTTTAGAGAACTGTGATACATTACTTACTTCTCCAATGTTTTCAATACCCTCTTGAATCAGCTGTTCTACTGGCAAGTCTTCTTTACTTATAAGATCTAAAAGTTCGATGGGTAAGTCTTCTAACTCTTGTTTACTTCGATTCTCTTTAATGGCTGACCACTTATCATTAATTCTTTGATCTATGACTTTTGGTGTGAGTTGACTCAGTCTTTGTTGCAAGCCATTGATTTTATGTAATTCTTTTTGCGCAGCTTTTTTGTTTTTGACCATATGACCCCTACTTCGTGATTTGTTTATTCTTCTTCAAAATAAAAATTGTTTAATTCATAGGTTGTTACTGGAGTGACATAAAACTCGTATTCTGCAACTAAGTCACAAATATCTTCTCCATTTATCAATGTAATTACACGCGTACCGACTCTCGATGCTTCTATTGCAGATCTTGTGTAATCAGAGGTTGTAATAAATATGCCGTACTCAGCATTATATTTGTCCATAGCTCCTCGAAATTTATCAATCTCAGGTGAACTGACTTTACCTTCCCATCGTTTCGCTTGGAGTGCAACTCGAGTGGTTCTAAAATCATCTGCAGTAATATAGCCAAAGCCATCTAAGCCACCATCCGCTGAGTTTTGGACGCCAATTGTTTTATCTAAATCAATACCCATTTTATTAATAAGGCCTCTCGCAAATAATTCAAATTTAGCTGGTGACATGGCTTGAAGAGCTGATTTTAAATGTTCTCGCCACGCTTCTTCAATACTCTCATCCTCTGCCACTTCTTCATCATCTATTGTTTCAGTAACAACTTTCTTTGCTTTTCTTTTTTCAGATTCTTTTTCCATTTCCACTTCAGAAATCGAACGAACATCTTGGGTAGGATCAAATGTCTCTAAATCTACTTTGCGTCCTTTTTCAGTTAACTCAACTGCACCACGTTTTGGGTACCATACGTATTCTGCCAGTGATAAATGCTTGACCGCAAAATTGAATTGATAATTAAAAGGTTTATACTCATTACCCGTTCGTTTAGATTTTCTTGAGAAATCAATATAATCTTCTGGAATCAACACAGAATTATCATAAATATCACGCCTAATTTCTTTTCGTGTAGCGTTTCCACCTAAGTCTCTTAAAGATTTGAGAATAGCTTTCATTAGTAAATCTTCTCGCTCAATCGTTGTATAATCATTCATAATTTTTGGCTTCATAATATCTTCCTTTCCTGTGTATAATTATCTTTCGATATATAAATAAACCCATAACTAATATTATTCAGCTATGGGGGTTCTCTATTCTTTCGCCATATTGCTTCAACCTTTCAATGCATTAAAAAGGGCATTAAATTGATTTTTAAATCACATCGCCTCTTTAAAAAGATCTTCTCCATCGTTTAACATCTTTACGGTTACCCAAACAAACGCTTGAGTTATAGTACTCGCTACTGTAGCATTCACTGCGGCACCGGCAACTGTTCCAACAGCCGGGACAAATTTCAGAATATTTCCAGCAAAACTTTGCCCTAAAGTGACTATAGTAATTTCTCTCATTAAAGCTTTGCCCATATTGTCTAAAAATTTCTGGCCAAATATCTTATGTAAACGAGTCATCATTGTTAACTGAACCGGAACTAATAGCATAGCATCAGAGAACGGTATAGAAGATAAGCCATAATTG
>DATGSY010000142.1:0-4309 GCA_035302125.1 Atopostipes sp. | reverse complement strand
ACATAAAGAAAGCCACTCGTGATACACTCAAAATGTATTTCCGACCAAAGAAATCATAGGAGTGATCACGAATGACCGACACCCATCTTAGCACGGATGAACTTGTAATTATAGAATCTTATTTCCATCAGAATGGCTCTGTATCAAAGATTTCAGAACAGATTGGCCGAGCCCGTCAGGCCGTCCACAATGTGGTCACTTTCCTGAAAGACGGTCACACCGCATTGGATTTCTATAAGCGCTACAAGGCAAACAAGCAGCGTTGCGGTCGAAAACAGACGGTGCTGTCGAATGATCAACGCGCATATGTGGCAGAAAAGGTCGCGCAAGGATGGACGCCGGATGTGATTGTCGGTCGCCGTGAACAGCCGATCAACTGCTCCAGCCGCACATTGTACCGCATCTTCAAGCGCAAAGACTTTGATGTTTCCACCTTGCCGATGAAAGGAAAGCGAAAACCCAACGGCCATAAGGAACGCCGTAGGAGACAGGCTTTCAGACGGAAACTCTCTGACAGAAAGACGGACTACCCAGCATTCAAAGAAGAATTTGGACATCTGGAAGGCGATACCATTGTCGGCATCCATCATAAAAGTGCCGTTGTGACACTTGTAGAACGGCTGTCGAAAGTGATCATTACCCTCAAGCCCGAGGGCCGGACTGCAAAGGATATTGAAACAGTCATCAACGCATGGTTCCATCAAATCCCCAGAAATGTGTTCAAATCCATTACTTTCGACTGTGGTAAGGAATTCTCAAATTGGCAGTCAATGAGCAACCGAAATGATATTGATATTTACTTTGCCGACCCGGGCACGCCTTCCCAAAGAGGATTGAATGAACATTCCAATGGACTGCTTCGGAAAGACGGCCTGCCCAAGCATATGGATTTCAACACAGTGGATCAGAGGATGGTTGCTTCAGTAGCCTCCAAGAGAAACCACATACCCAGAAAGTCTTTGAACTACCAGACACCGCTGGAAGCATTTATGAGTTACATGGATGTAGGCAGGCTGTCTAGCTTATTTTGACAAACGAAGAGAATATCAGCAATTTTATTTTGGGAGTAACCTACGCTTTCTGCAACATTGCGGACAAAATCTTTGCCTTCTTTGGATAATATACTGTCAATTGAACTCACTGTATTTCTCTCCTTTTTTCTACTACACTCTTTTTATCGAGTGTGTGGGTGTATTTTGTTTACGCATCCGTTAATATCAAATCCGAAACGAATTGCAACACTACCGCAGGTACACGAAGTGCTTGGTGTTGCAATTTGTGAAGGATTTGATAGGATGCACAAGTAAACAAATACATCTGCACACGAGTAAGAGTGAAGGAACTGAACGGAAAAAAGAAACGATGCTCTGCAAGCGTTACTGCAGAGTATCGTTTCCTCAATGTTTATGTAAATACAAATTAGATCTATTGTGTACAAAAATATATAAACCACTCATTTACGAGCGGTTTATTGTTTTAGAAAAAATGTGTTTCCTTTAAAGATATATGACTATTATCGCCTAGTATAATATGGTCTAAAAAGTCTACACCTACGATTTCTCCTACTTCTTTTAATCTCTTTGTAACTTCAATATCTTCGTTAGAGGGTGTCGGGTCTCCACTGGGATGTGAATGTGCGACAATGACTGCTGATGCTGAACATTTCAATGCTCTACTATATAAACACTTCGGGTCTACAATACAAGTATTTGTTGAGCCTTTGAAAACCATTTCTGTATGGATAATTCTATTTTTTGTATTAAGGAATATCGCATGAAATTCTTCTTGTTCATTTCCTATGAATTTAGGTTTTAAAAAGTCATAAGCTTCTTTTGGACTTCTAATTTCTTTAATATCTTCTTTAGTATTATATTCGAGAATTGTTTCATGAACAGCAATTAATTTTTCTTTATCTCTTCTTGTGAAATTTTCATTGTTCATGAAAAATAGTATGTTCAACACTTCTTTTAGTTCCATTGTTTCAACATACGCCTGGGCTTTCTTGGATAATAACGAATAAATTTTGTGCATATTTAACAGCTCCTATTTTTTCTACTACACTCTTTTAATCGAGTGTGTGAATGTAATTTGTTTACGCATCCGCCAAGATCAAATCCGAAGCTGATTGCAACACTACCGCAGGTACACGCAGTGCTTGGTGTTGCAATTAGTGATGGATTTGATAGGATGCACAAGTAAATAAATACATCTACACACGAGTAAGAGTGAAGGAACTGAATGGATAAAAGAAACGGAATATATCAGACCTAAATCTGATATATTCCGTTTCTCCAATGCATTTCATTTATATTAATAAAAAAAGCCCTATCAATATAGATAGAGCTAAGTTATCCTCCCGAGATAACTTTGTAAACAAAATAACTCACAAAACGGAGTTAACTTAAATTATATCAATATTACATGAATAGGTAATCAACTTCTATTATTTCATATATATGAATTGATTACTCTTACTAACTATAATCAATTTAGAGCTTTAGACTATATTTTCTAGCCTTCATTCTAATGATACTTTAAATCCATTTGACCAGTAGAGATACGTCAATATTTTATAAAACGTCTTAAATTCACTTTCTCATCATTAGATTTCATGAGAATTATATTAATATTACCTTTGATGAGAATAAAGACAGTATTAGCATGAAATACAGAAGAGTATTGTTTGAAGAAAAAATGTTGAGTTTTATTTGACGGTTAAAACTATTTTATTCTATACAATTACCAATATATTGAACAATCTTTTAAGTAAATAAGATATTGGAGAATGAAGCATATCACAAATGATGCGGTTTTTAGTTAAATTTGGGTGTGATAATCAGAGAGTTATCATAAGTGATGCGAAGTTTAATTAAAATTAAAAGGAAGCCAGAAATGGCTTCCTTTATTTTATGTCTCATTTAATTTCCTTAGTATGCAGTCCCTCCGCCGTCTACTGCAAGACCTGTCCATTAACGAAACTCGATTCGTCTGAGCCTAGGAAAACTGATTCTTCTGCTGCTCTCAGGCTGTTTTCCGAACCGTCTGCAGCGAGCAATATTGATTTATACAAGGTGTATTCCTCTTTACAGTAGATAAATATACTATTATTTTGCTCTTAACAGTCTTAATCCGTTTAGGATAACGAATATCGTTGATCCTTCGTGGAAGAGCACTGCTGTTGGTAGATTTAGGAGTCCGAATATATTTAATAATACAAGTATAACAATCACACTAATAGAGAAGATAATATTTGCTAAAATAATGCGATTGAGTCGATTACTTAACATGAAACTATAGAATAGTTTTTGTAAGTTGTTTTTAACGATTACGACGTCTGATGATTCCATCGCAACGGATGATCCGCTTCCCATTGCAATACCGATATCAGCGTTTGCCAGTGCGGGTGCGTCGTTGATTCCATCTCCAATCATCCCGACAATCTTACTCTTCTTCTGACTTTCATTTACAAAGCGTACTTTGTCCTCAGGGAGACATGATGCGGTGTAGTCTGTGATGCCCACTTCTCCAGCAACTTTTTCTGCAACAGTTTCATTATCTCCTGTTAAGAGTACGACTTCAATGTCAGAGTTCTGGAAGTTTTCAACGGCATGTACTGCTTCATCACGGACTTGGTCTGCCAGCGAGAAGTATCCAGTAATTTGTCCACTCTCTCCGACAAAGATATTCGTATTTCCAGCAATGATTTGATCTCTGTAGTTCGATGGGTCTGTGTAGTCTTTAAATGCATCGGGTTTACCGACGATGATATCGCCTTTCTTCATTCCGCTGCCGACGATTTCTTCTACCGGTTCACTGTCATCGACACTATCTAAATCTAAAGTTTTAAACTTCTTCACAATCGCTTCTGCGATCGGGTGACTCGAGTGTTGTTCAATCGTTACCACTTCTTTTAATGTATCTTCATCTGCTGCGTATTCTTCAACGACGAAGTCACCGTATGTGAGTGTTCCTGTCTTATCACTATATAGAATGTCCATCGTGCTCAGTGCCTCCATCGCGGCACCGCCTTTAAACAGAATACCGTTTTTCGCACCGTTACTAATCGCACTCAGTGTCGCTGGTGTTGCCGATGCAACGAGCGCACACGGGCTTGCTACTGTCAGCATGACCATTCCACGGTAGAATGATTCTTCAAATCCTAAATTATTAAAGAAGTAAAGGATAGCGATAAACACCGGTACCCCGATTAAAACAGAGATTACATATTTCGATTCAATTCGATCGATGGTTTTCGATAGTTTCGATGGTCTTTGTTGTGCTTCTTCAACCATACGCACGATATTCGAGA
>DATGSY010000141.1:0-6211 GCA_035302125.1 Atopostipes sp. | reverse complement strand
TATTTAGCTCTTTATATCTTAGGCATTTATCTTGGAAATAAAGAATTCAAAGGAAAAAGAGATATCATATTCTTTTATGACGGTTTTACTGAAATTATGCAAATCGGTTTATTCTTTATTTTGGGATTATTGTCGAATTTCTCAGCTTTTATTGAAACATTTCCATTCGCTTTAGCGATTATGTTATTTATGACAATCATTGCTCGACCATTATCTGTGTATGGATTGTTATTCCCTTTCAACCTTAAAAAGAATCAGCTCAATTTAATTTCTTTTGCGGGTATCCGTGGGGCTGCTGCTATTGCATTTGCAATTATGGCTGTGAATAGTGGGGCAGATCTTTCAGTAGATATCTATCATATCGTATTTGGTTTAGCTGTACTTTCTGCATTGATTCAAGGAACACTCATGCCTTATGTAACCAAACGCTGGGATATGTTAGACCCGAATGATACTGTCTTAAAGACGTTCAATTTTTACCAAAGTAAATCGGAAATTGCTTTCTTAGAAACGAAGATTCATCCTGAAAGTGGCTTGGTCGGCCAAAAAGTAATGGATTTAAACCTGACTTTTGACTTTATCGTTGCTAAAATCGAGCGTAACGGGAAAACGATTGTTCCTAGAGGACACATAACGATTCGTGAAAATGATTTAATTATCCTTGGTGGCGAAAAACATTTTGATCAACATGGAGAAGATTTAATTGAATCGATTATTTCTGATAATCATGCATGGAAGAATAAACAAATAAAAGATATCGATTTGCCATCCAATCATTTAATCGTCATGGTTCAGCGCGGCGAACATGATATTATCGTTCCTGTGGGCGATACACGGATTTTGGAAGATGATAAAGTAATCATGATTCAAGCAGAGCATTCATTAGATTTCCCAAGAGTGGATGAAGATGACCAAGATACTGATGAAAATGAACAAGAGAAATTAGATATTAAAAAGTAGAAGTCGAATCGTCTTCTATTTTTTGTATACACAAAGAAATTCCAATTTATTTGAGCCTTTGAACCGGTATTGTATGACATGGAAATGGCTATTTGCTAACATAGGTTAGTGAAAATACAATACAGAAAGGTGATTATATGGATTGGGATACTATTTTAAATGTATTTGCACAAATTGGAAATCTAGCTTTACCGATTTTCGTGTTTTTTACAATGTTTAATGTCGGTTTGTCTCAAAATTTGGAAGATATCGCAAGTTATTTTAAAAAATGGAAATTTCATTTAAGAGTTGTGTTAGCGAACTTTATTGGTGGACCAATCATCGCTTATCTGCTTATCCAATTATTTTCACTGGATACCTCCATGGCAATTGGCTTACTCATCTTTAGTATGTGTGCAGGCGCGCCATTCATGATTAAGTTAGTTCAGTTCTCAGATAATGATGTCGCACTTGGTGCAAGTCTGATGTTGGTTTTAGTTCTAGTCAGTGTTGTCTATGTACCGATTGCACTGCCAATGGTGGCTGGAGATATTGAAGTCAGTGCTTGGGAACTCTTTTGGAATTTATTCCGTCAACTCGTATTGCCTATTATCTTTGGTTTATTGTTAGACCGCATTGCTTCAAGCTTCTCTGATACCATTCAGCCATGGGTCGCTAAAATTGGAAATATTGCATTATGGATCGTTATCATTGGGACATTAGTTGGAAATATTGAAGGGATTATGGCGATTGCAGGAAATGGCGCGATTTTAGCTGGATTACTCTTTATCATTTTAATCACTATTTTAGGCTATTTCTCAGCTGGTAAAAATGATGAAGACTACTTACAAGAAGTCGGTGCAATAGGTTCAGGGCAAAGAAACACAGCCGCAAGTATGTTGATTGCAGCGAATAATTTTCCAGACAATCCAGAAATTTTCTTGATTATAACCATTGCGAATATGATAGGAATTATCTTCCACTTATTTATGGCCAAGCTAATGGAAAAAGATGTTCTTGAAGAAAATATTTAAAAGATAGAAATGAGAAACAGTCAAGCATTCTAAGTCAATACTACTGGCTTAGAATGCTCTTTTTTAAGAAGAGAATGTATAGTATGAATGAACAAAAGAATACTCAGGAGGTTACTATGAATAATCATTTAAATTTAAATGTCCTACAAGATTATGTGGATATGAATGGTGGTACTTTTCGCTTAAAGGTTAAGTGGCACCGAGGAAATATTTCGATTGAACAAGATAAAGAAAAAGAGGGGGCGATAGTTCATTTTATCCAGATGCCGATGTCGCCAAAGATTGAACGAGAGATGGATACTCATATTTTAAAACAAATGCCTGGGGTGCATAAAGTGACCATCAACAAAAGTTTAGAAGTCACTCAGGAAGTCAAGCAGTCAAATGTGATTGATTTGCATAATAAATTTGGTCAGGCGATGGATTTTGAAATTGAATTAAACTCAAACAAGCCGGCTACTGTTCGAGCGTATACTTATCATGGAGTTCAACGCTTAGAACATGACGGCACTTACGTACGGGCATTGTTTACAACAAATCCTTATTTTGCGATTGTCTTTAATGGCATTCGAATTGTTCCCTATCAAAGAGATATCGAAGAACTAGGTGATACATTGATTCAGACAGTGAAAGAATATGCGAGCAAAATTCTTTCAAAGTCAAAGGACGAAGACTTGGCGATGCAATTTAAAGTCATTAAAGCATTCGAAGTGTCTTTTTATGTAGACGATAAAGACGTGACCCAAGAGATTCAACGCTTAATGAATAAGAAAAAAGAAAACCAAACGAGTTTGGATGAATTTGGCTTTGTGGCGTACATTGCTTTTTATCAATTCTTTGAGGGGGAATTGAACAACCAAGTGCCTTTAAGTGAGCTCATTCTTTAAAAGAGCCTATGCTAGTTAAGTTCTTTGCTTATGGGACTTAAACAGCTTACAATTTAGATGTAAAGAACGATTAAAAGTAAGGTGTTCCTCTAGGAGGAATCTGTATGAAGAACAAAGTTGGGATATTCATGCTGTCATCGATGCTATTAATGGTCGCTGCTTGTACAACAGATGAAGAGTCACCGTCAGATAATGAAATGCCACCGCAAGAAACACCGCAGACGCCAGGGTATGGATCGGAAAATGAGGAAGAGAACACGAATGAGGTCGCTGCCGAAATCGAAGACATTATCGAAATCGAAGGCATGGAAGAGCCAATAACTCTAGAACTCTATGATAAAGAAGGCGCACCGTTTCTCACGTATGTCCCCTCGGATTTACTAGCAGAAGAAGCGAGCAGCGGCGAGGGAGATGCCCACTGGTTCTACGCCAATTATAACAATGAAAAACTAGAAGATATTTACCTGCAAATCTATCTTTTTTCTGAAAACGTCGCGGAACAGCCAAGTGGTGGGGATGAAGATACCACTTACTCAATTTTGGTCAATCAACTAGAAGTAGTCGAAGAAGACCAAAAGTTATATGATTGGGCAATCGAAGAATATACGAGTGCGGATGGTTCCAAGCATGTCATGTTAGGAGAGCACGATAATCAATACTTCTTCATGGAAATGAATTCTTCCCCTGAATATTCGGCGGGCTTTGTGCCAAGAGCCAACAAAGTGATTGAACATTTCTACTGGAAAGAAACGAATGGGTACTTAACAAAATGACAAAGTAAAAAGACCCCCCTATAGGCAAATTGCTTACTGATTAGAAGACAGAAGCATGCTCTATCAAAGGGTGTCTTTTTTGTTTTTCATGCATATTCGTTATTCATATAGCTTGGTTAGTTTTCTCATATAATCGACTGTTAACAAAAAATACGGGACTTTAGTGCTGTTTAGTTTATTTGGGAGCATACATATGAGGTCCTATAAATATAAAGACACCGTAATAGCTCCTGCATGTGAGAAGACTCTACGGCGTCTAATTAATATGGGCGACTTAATTACTCGCTTTCCATATTATAATTGAACTATTAGTTTTCATTGGATATTCTTTTAGTGAACGGATTTTGCACGGTTTCAATATGCCCACGATGTCCATGAATTTCAATTTTTTCTAACGCTGTTTCCAGCGCTTCAAACTCATCATCCATTAACTCAACTTTCGAAGAAGCAAGATTCTCTATAATTCTTTCTTTATTCTTTGAACCTGGGATGGGAACAATATTCGGATGTTTCCGAAGCATCCATGCAATAGATATTTGAGCATTTGTCGCATTTTTAGATTCAGCAAACTCGCTCACTAAATCTAGAATTGGTTGATTAGCAATGATATTTTCTTTAGAGGCCGTTTGTGGAACCCATTTTCGTACATCGTCCCCTTCAAATTTTGTTTCTGTCGTCACTTTACCTGAAAGATAACCACTAGCTACAGGAGAAAATGGGACGATGCCGATGTTATTTTCTAAGCAGTAATCGAAGATTTCTTCTGTCGTTCGTTCCATCATATTATATAGATTTTGAACTGCACTGACTGGAGTCACTTCATGAGCTCGTTTTAATAAATCTGTACCTACTTGTGACAACCCCCACCCTTTAATCAAACCCTCATCAATGAGTTGTCTCATAACTTTTACTACTTCTTCTATTGGAATTTCTTCATTTACTCGATGCCAATAGTATAAATCAATATAATCTGTACGAAGATTCTGTAATGAAGCATTTAAATGACTTCGAATAGCCTCATATAAAGTGACATCTTCGCCGAATTCATCTGGACGGATAAATAGTTTTGTTGCTAAAACAATCTCCTCTCGAAAAGGCTCAATGGCTTTTCCAACAAGTTCTTCATTGTGGCCAGGGTAAAACATTTGAGTGCCATAGACCTCTGCTGTATCGATAAAAGTACAGCCATAAGCAAAAGCTTCTCTAATCGCTTCAATCGCATATTCTTCACTAGGCACTTCTCCATAGCCATGGGAAAACCCCATTGCACCTATTCCTATTTCAGAAACCTCTAAATATCCTAAGTTTCTTTTTTGCATTCGTATCCAACCTTTCTTAGACCTCAATGAACAATCTAATAATCTAACTTTCTTGTAGCCATGCTCTTAATGATTTCAGGGTTTTTATGGTCAAAAAATTGACTCTCTTTTTGATCTAACGATTGAATCTGTGCTCGATCTTCATCATCAAGTGAAAAATCAAATACATCCAAGTTTTCTTCCATGCGTTCTGGGCGAACCGTTTTTGCAAGTACGACAATGTCTTGTTCTACTAACCAACGTAAAACGATTTGCGCAACAGTTTTGTTATACTTTTCTCCAATTTTCTCTAAGGTTTCATTTTCGAACAGATTATTCTTCCCTTCGGCAAAAGGTGCCCATACTTCAGGAATAATGTTTTCATCTTTTAAAAATTCAAGATATGCTGTTCGTTGATGAAAGGGATTCACTTCAATTTGATTGATATGCGGTATGACTTGATTAAACGCAGCTAAATTAGTCACTTGGTCTGCTGAAAAATTTGATACACCGATAGAACGAACTTTTCCTTCTTCAAGAAGTTTTTCCATTGCGCGCCATGCACCAAAGGTATCATTATAAGGCTGATGGAGGAGGAGTAAATCCACATAGTCTATATCTAAACGCTTTAACGAATCTTCAAAAGAATTTAAAACCCCTTCATAAGTCGTATTTTCTACCCAAATCTTGGTTGTGACGAATAACTCATCTCGAGCGACATTAGATTTTTTAATGCCGCGTCCTACAGCTTCTTCATTCATGTAGGATTGGGCAGTATCGATATGTCGATAACCTGCTTGTATAGCTGCAGTTACAGAGACTTCCGCTTCTTTTGGATCCGTAATTTGAAAGGTACCGAATCCCAAAGCGGGAATCTCTATACCATTTGATAAAGTAATTGTTTTCATATTATCAGTCCTTTACTTAATATTTTATAATTCTGCGAGTTCGCTAAAATCATGTTCGATAATTTCCTGTAACTTAAACACATCATCTTCAAAATGATAATGGAGGATCGAACAATTTTGAATCCGTCCTTTTCTTCGAACATCACTGTGTTCCAACCAATAATTATAGAACTGTGCAATGGCAGCACCATGAGAAACCATCAGAATATTCTCACCCTCTGATTCTGCCGCTAATTGAGTAATGGTAGTATTAATTCGGTGTTGGAATTCAAATTCATCCTCCCCGCCAAACTGTACAAAAAAATCGCGATAAGGGAGTGGTGCGTTAAGATGTTCACCTTCTGCTTCTAACTCTCCGAAATTCCATTCTCT
>DATGSY010000140.1:0-10267 GCA_035302125.1 Atopostipes sp. | reverse complement strand
CTTGAACGAAAACCCAGCCTAACCCTGAAACCACAACATCTGTTGGCTCTTCAATTGTAAACTGATGTCTTTTTAAGCGAGGGAAGTTTTGTGCGGTGAACTCACTCGGCGGGTTCAACATTTTACCCAATTGTTTTTCATAAAATTCATCCGCATTGTCTAACTTCGTACGGTGCGGTTGCAGGTCATTGCTGACATAGAAAACAAAGGGCTGTTTTTCATTCCCTTTGATGTAGTCAAAACGAGCAACTCCGTCGATAAATACCGTTTGTCTTTCATCCAACTGATAAACTTTTGGCTTCACTTCACGGCGTGGAATCACTTGTTTTAATTCTCTTCCAGATAAGAAATGCGTTAAGTTCGTATGCTGGATGATTCCCGGCGTATCAATTAAATGGTTGCCGTCATCTAAAGGTATTTCAATGCTCCCAAGTGTTGTTCCTGGGAAATAAGACGTAGTGATAACGTCATCGGATTCCGTCGCAATATTGATAATTTGATTAATTAAAGTTGACTTTCCAACATTCGTCGCTCCAACAATATAAACGTCTCGGCCATTTCGTTCTTTTTCAATGATTTCCATTAAATCTTTCACGCTCTCAGAACGCTTAGCACTGGCAAGAACGACTTGTTTTGGTCGTAAACCGACTTCATGCATACGCTCCGTCAGCCACTGACGAATCTTCCCGTGGCTGACCACATTTGGGACGAGATCAATTTTATTCCCAACAACAATCAATGGATTGCTTCCCGCAAAGCGCTGCATTCCAGTAATAAGCGTACCACTGAAATCAAAAATGTCTACCACATTCACGATTAAAGCATCTTTTGAGCCGATTTCATTTAACATACGTAAAAAATCATCGTCTGTAAGTTCAACGTCGGACACTTCGTTGTAATGACGCAATCTAAAGCAACGTTGACAATAAATGTCTTGGAGCTCAGTAGATGGTCGCTTTAATACGGACGATGGCACATAACCTGCTTTATTCTCTTCTTCGGACTGCAATTTGGCCCCGCAACCGATACAATAAAAATCTTTATGGTTCGCTGATTGGCTCATCTAGTGAGTCCCCCCATTCCATGTTTGGATCTGATTTAATTAACATCTTCATAATTCTCAATTCGATAAAACGGTTAAATCTTGTGTTCCATGCATCTGAATCCATAATCGGTTTAACCAATACTGATCGAACCCCATAACGGTTGGATCCTAAAATATCCGTCAATACTTGGTCACCGACCATCACTAGGTTTTCTTTTGGTAAGCCCAGTTTCTTCTCAGCCATACGAAAAGCTCTGCGAGAGGGCTTCATACTTAAGGCGACATATTCAAGGTCTAAGATTTCCGCAACTTTTTGAATGCGATCTCCTTTGTTGTTGGACAAAATGATGACAGGAATGCCTGCTTCTTTCATTCGTTCAATCCAACGGACCGATTCTTCTGTCGCTTCTGGATGATCCCAAGCAATTAAGGTATTATCTAAATCGGTTAAAACGGCATGGATATTATTTTTCTTTAGCTGCTTCGGGGTGATGGAATAGATGGATTCAACCATCCACGTCGGTTTAAAATATTCTAACATTGTTTATTCCTTTACTAGTTGATTTCTTCGTTAAAAAACAGAGAGCACACGGAATGTACTCTCTTTTGAGTGAATAAAAAACCTTAAAAAAGCACTTCTTTCCACAATGACACTCTGAATTTAAAGTCAATGCCTGAGCTTGTATTATTGTTCCTCATTCTCCGGCAATACCGGTTGAACAAGTTCTAAGACTTCCATTGCGACAAAGTCAATATTGTCAAATTCCATATTTTCATCAATCACCGGATCGTTTAAAATGAAAAGATCTCGCTCTCGATTATATTCAACAATTGCACGCAATTCACCATCTGTTTCAAAACGACGCACTTGAACATCGTCTGTTGTATCTTCAATCATGGCTTCTAGTCTTAATATAATCGGTCGTAAGCTTGATGGTTTCATATTTGTCACCTTTCTAAATCATACTTATTCATTGTGTAATTCATTTTACCAAATATATGGTTAAATAACATTCATTTCAATTAATTCTAACAAAAAAAGAGAAGGATTCGAAGATACACGCCCGAATCCTTCAATCGTATGCACTCTTTACGGTGAACAACACTACAAATCTATTATGTACCTAGTCCCACCATAATTTAATGAGTGATTGCGTCCCTTCATCCTCATAACCAGCATCTTCTAAATTCTTATACAGCTCATACGCTTGAGTGGTTGCTGGTAAGTCTAAGTTCATTTTCTCTGCTTCGTCTAAAGCAATTTTCAAGTCTTTCACAAAATGCTTCACAAAGAATCCCGGCGAATAATCTTCTTTAATGATTCGCGGTCCATAGTTCTCCAACGACCAATTTCTCGCTGCTCCTCCGTTGACCGTTTTAACGACTTCTTCCAGTTTTAACCCTGCTTTGTTGGCATAGGCCATCATTTCAGTGAGCCCTGTCATTGTACCTGCGACCATGATTTGATTGGCCATTTTTGTATGTTGTCCGCTACCGGCTTCTCCAAACAATCTTAAGTCTCCTGCGAAAGTATTCAGAATCGGACGGACTTTCTCAAACGTTTCTTCGTCTCCACCAACCATAACGGTGAGCGTTCCTTTTTGCGCGCCTAAATCTCCGCCGGATACCGGTGCATCCAAAGCAGTCACGCCTTTTTTCTTCGCTTCTTCCGCCAATTTAATGGCCAAAGCCGGTGTACTTGTGGTCATGTCGATAATGACTTTACCTTCTGAAAGGCCTTCAAAAACGCCCTCTTCCCCGAGATAAACTTGTTCAACATCGCTAGGATAACCGACAATGGTTAAAATGACATCTGAAGTTTCGGCAATCTTTGCCGGTGTGTCTTGCCAAACCGCTCCTTCTTCTGTCAAAGGCATCGCTTTAGATTGGGTTCGGTTGTACACATTGACCTCGTAATCCGCTTTCAAAAGATGACGCACCATAGACGAGCCCATCACACCTGTACCTATGAATCCTATTTTCATGAAACATATCCTCCTAAAGTTTGTTTTTTTAAATGATGAAAGAACTGCTCTCTTTCGTCTTCTATTTTTATACAGTTTTTATAGCTATCTTCACTTTACAGGACTGAAATGGCAGAATCAAAAAAAAGCGGTGAAAGATGAGTGAAATTTTCTATCTTTTAAAGATTCTTGTTGTCTATTAAGTGAACAGATTATTTAAGAAGCCTGACAATAATTTATCCGGAACAACTATGAATGTTGGTTCGGATAGCTCCCCTCTACCAGGGACAACTAGAGGCGTTGGGTCGGATAGAACCCTTCTACTAGGGACGACTACGTTTGTTGGTTCGGATAGAACCTCTCTACTAGGGAGAAGTGTGGCTGTTGGGTCGAGTAACCCACTTCTACTAGGGACAAATAGGGGGTTGGTTCGGATAACAGACATGTAACGAATTTGTTCCATATAAAAAGGAGCTAGTTTCCTAGCTCCTTTAATTTCAATATTTATTTTTCAGCTGTGTATTCTTCAACTAATGCAATAACTTCTTCATTTGAAGTTGCTTCGTTTAACGCTTTGTCGACTAACTCTTCCATTTCAGAAGTGTCTAGTCGGCTCATTAAACTACGTGTCTTCAAGATACTTGTTGCACTCATTGAGAATTCATCTAAGCCCATCCCTACTAATAGAGGTACAGCTGTTTGATCTCCAGCCATTTCACCACACATACCTGCCCATTTGCCTTCAGCATGTGCTGCATCAATAACGTTTTTAACTAAACGTAAGATCGATGGGTTATATGGTTGGTATAAGTACGATACTTGTTCGTTCATGCGGTCCGCGGCCATTGTGTATTGGATCATGTCGTTCGTTCCAATACTGAAGAAATCAACTTCCTTCGCAAATTGGTCAGCTAAGACTGCAGCTGCAGGAATTTCAACCATGATTCCCACTTGAATGGAATCAGAAACTTCTACTCCTTCAGCTTCTAATTTTTCTTTTTCTTCATTATAGATGGCTTTTGCATCACGAAACTCTTTTAATGTCGCAATCATTGGGAACATAATACGTAAATCACCGTGAACAGATGCACGAAGTAGTGCACGTAATTGTGTTCTGAAGATATCATCTTGATCTAAACTGATACGAACTGCACGGTACCCTAAGAATGGGTTCATTTCATCTGGTAATTCAAGATAAGGAAGTTCCTTGTCTCCACCGATGTCCATTGTACGAACGACAACTGGTTTTCCACCCATGCCTTCAAGTACTTCTTTGTAAGCTTCATATTGTTCATCTTCAGTAGGAAGCTCTTGTGAATCCATGTATAAGAATTCTGTACGGTATAAACCTACAGCTTCTCCACCGTGTTCTAAAACACCTTCTAAATCGCGAGGCGTTCCGATGTTTCCAGCTAACTCAAATTGTTTCCCGTCAGCCGTTACAGTCGGTTCATTTTTCAGTTTTTCCCACTCGGCTTTTAAGGATTCGAATTCTTCTGCTTTTTGAGTAAACTCAGTGATTTCGTCTTCAGAAGGATCAATGGTTACTGTTCCTTCATTCCCATCTACTATCACCATGTCGCCATCAGTAACTTCATCCGAAATCGTTCCTGTACCAACAATGGCAGGAATTTCTAATGAACGAGCCATGATTGCAGAGTGTGACGTACGTCCACCGATGTTTGTGACGAAAGCTTTTACATATTGTTTGTTTAATTGCGCGGTATCACTTGGGGTTAAGTCGTGTGCAACGACAACTACTTCTTCATCAATCGTTGATGGGTTTGGTAGTGAAACGCCAAGTAAAGTTGCAATGACACGTTTGCGGACGTCGCGAATATCTGCTGCACGCTCTTGCATATATGGATTATCTTCCATTGCCTCAAACATTGTAATGAAGGTATCTGTTACTTCTTCATAAGCAGCTTCTGCATTAACGCTGTTTGTTTGGATTACTTCTTCGACTTGACCCGTCATGTCTGGGTCATTCAAAATCATTGTATGTGCGTCGAAAACTTGCGCTTCTTCTTCACCTAATGATTCAACAGCAATCGCACGAATACGTTGAATTTCAGCATCTGATTTCTCAATCGCTGCTTTCAAACGCTCAATTTCAGCTGCAGGATCTTCAACTGTCGTTTTTTCAACTGTAAGATCAGGTTCAATTAGACGATAAACCTTCGCATGAGCATAACCATCGCTTGCCGCAATTCCAGTTATTTTTTTGCTCATTCTTATTCGCCCAGTCCTTCACTTTTCATTGTTGCTTTAATACCTTCCATTGCTTCTTCTTCGTCTTCACCTTCAGCAGTGATTGTAACGTCAGCACCTTGACCAACACCAAGTGACATAACACCCATGATTGATTTTAGGTTGACTGATTTACCATTGTACTCAAGCGTAATGTCTGAGCTGTATTTACCTGCTGTTTGCACTAACATTGTTGCCGGACGTGCATGAATCCCTGTTTCTGCTGTAATGTGAAAATCTTGTTGTACCATTCAAAAAACTCCTCTATATATTATTTTTATTTTCTGAAGGATAGTAAAGCTTGCAATCACCGAAATAAAGATGATTGTCAGTAAGCATTTACATCAGTCCTCCTTACAAGACTACCATTTTTAAAACTCTTTCTCAACTATTATTTATTCAAGAACAAAGATGAAAGTAAAGCTTTTGACTTGAAAGTCAAAGATGGTCAGAGTATAATAAGAAGTGTCAAAGGTCAGAATTGGTCAAACGAAGGTTAAAGCATCTTGACCTTCTTTATATTTCTTGCTTTTATGTAGAAATATTCTAAGGGATTTATAAACCTTATTTCTGTCTTTTGAGCTCACATGCTATAAAATATAATTGTAGTACATTTGAAAGGAAGTGACATGGATGCTTTGTGAAAGATGTAGAGAAAATGAAGCAACCATCCATTTAACAACAAGAGTAAATGGTCAAAAACGTGAAATTGATATTTGTCAACGTTGCTACCGTGAAATCAGACAGCAACATAATGACGCTAGAAACCCAAATCGTCCACCTGATCCATTTGGATTCGGTAATATTGACGAATTGTTCCGTGCGATGAGCGGTCAAGGGATGACCCAAAACCCTCGTCAAGAACGCCCCACTCAAGGTTTCGGAGGCAACACGCCCCCTCAAGGTGGTCAAGGTGGACGCGGCGGTTTACTTGGTGAATTCGGTATTAACTTAAACGACATGGCTCGCGAAGGTAAAATTGATGGCGTTATTGGACGCGATGAGGAAATTGAACGCGTCAGTGAAATCCTAAACCGACGTCGCAAAAACAACCCTGTCCTTATAGGTGAAGCAGGTGTTGGTAAAACAGCAATTGTTGAAGGATTAGCTTTAAAAATTGTCGATGGCGATGTGCCTCAAAAATTAGCGAAAAAAGAAATTATTCAGTTAGACGTCGCTAGTCTTGTGTCAGGAACAGGTATCCGTGGACAGTTCGAAGAAAAAATGCAACAGCTGGTTCGTGAATTGGAAGAAGATCCAAATATTGTCCTGTTTATTGATGAGATTCACCAAATTGTCGGTGCCGGTTCAGCGGAAGGTTCAAATACAGACGCTGGTAACATCTTAAAACCTGCTCTTGCACGTGGAGAGATTCAATTAATCGGTGCAACAACGTTGAATGAATACCGTGTCATTGAAAAAGACTCCGCGCTAGAACGTCGTTTACAGCCTGTTCGAGTGGATGAACCAACCTTAGAAGAAACTCATACAATTCTAAAAGGAATTCAAAATCAATATGAGAATTATCACCATGTGAAGTATTCTGATGAAGCCATTCAAGCAGCGATTGACTTATCCGACCGTTACATTCAAGATCGATTCTTGCCGGATAAAGCCATTGATTTACTGGACGAATCCGGTTCGAAGAAAAACTTGACGATTCAAGTACGTGATCCAGAAACAATTCAAGAGCAAATTGAAGAAGCCGAAAAACTGAAAGAAGAAGCGACGGAACGCGAAGATTATGAAAAAGCAGCCTTCTACCGTGATCAAATTTCTAAATACAAAGGCATGCTTGAACAACAAGACCCTGAGTCTGATACACCAACGGTTACTGAACAAGATATAATCAATATCATTGAGATTAAGACGGGCATCCCTGTTGGCGAATTGAAAGAAAAAGAACAAACACAATTACGCGACTTGGACAAAGAATTGGCGAAAGTTGTCGTTGGACAAGATGAAGCCATTGACAAAGTGACTCGTGCAGTTCGGCGTAACCGAATCGGTCTCCGTAAAACAGACCGTCCAATTGGTTCTTTCTTATTCGTAGGACCAACGGGTGTTGGTAAAACAGAATTAGCGAAGGCCTTAACGATGGAACTCTTCGGTAACCGCGATGCGTATGTTCGTTTAGACATGAGTGAGTTTATGGACAGACACAGTACATCTAAATTAATCGGTTCGCCACCTGGATATGTCGGATATGATGAAGCAGGACAACTAACCGAGCAAATTCGTCGAAACCCCTACAGCTTGGTCTTGGTCGATGAAGTTGAAAAAGCTCACCCAGATGTCTTGAATATGTTCTTACAGATTATGGAAGACGGTCGCCTGACCGACTCCCAAGGACGTACGGTTGATTTCAAGAACACGATTATCATCATGACAAGTAACGCTGGTACAGGATCTGCCGAAGCAAACGTCGGGTTCGGTGCAGCCTTAGAAGGTACGCAACATTCTGTATTGGATCAATTAAGTGACTTCTTTAAACCAGAATTCTTAAACCGATTCGATGCGATTGTTGAATTCAACTCACTAACCAAAGAAAACTTGCTTGATATTGTAGATATCATGTTAGAAGAAATCAATCAATCCATGGGTGCGCATGACATTGAAATCCATGTCGACAAAGACGCCAAAGAAAAGTTGGTTGATCTAGGTTACAACCCAAGTATGGGTGCACGTCCGTTACGTCGTGTCATCGAAGAACAAATCGAAGATAAGATTGCAGAATTTTATCTAGAAAATCCAGATGTTGGAGAAATTTACGTCACGGTTTCCAACGATGAAATTGTGGTGACCAAAGCTTCGAATCCAGAAAACCTGGATATTGAAATCGAAGTCGATGGACCAACGGATGAAGTTTCCGATGAAGAGTCGGATGCTTCAGAGGATTCGGAAGAAAATACGGACGATTCAACAAACGACTAAAAAGCTTTTCCCAAATAAAAGTGAATAAACCATTTCTTACACCTCCTTAGGATAAGGAATGTGGCCCACTTCATTGGCTGTCGCCCCAGTCATTGAGGTGGGTTTTTTACTACAAAAAACCAGCTTGTTCCCACTCTATTTTTGAGTGGTCTGCAAGCTGGTTCTTTCAATGCTTTATTGATCTATATGTTCTCTACTCGGTCTGATGTCTCCGTTGTAGAAATTTACTGTATAATATTTATTTTCTTGATCGAGTTGTTTGAATAATTGGATTAATTTATCGCCATACGTTCCTAAACTCTCGCGCATCGTATTTACATGTGTAAATTCGATAATTGTAGGTTCGCTTGTTTCATTTAAAACATCCCATAAAGCATCTAAATTATTTCCAAAATGACTCGGAAACGAAAAGACCCGATTCAAATGCGCATACATCAAATCTTTCGTCGCCATAAATTCGCCATCAATCACCATTGTTCTCATTTTTTCCACCACCTGGTTCTAATTCTTCGAACGATTCGTAATGATCTTCCGTATAAAAATACAGCCCATCATTTGAGAAAACCAATCGTTCAGCGTTTCGATATCCACCTTCATAGTTGATATCTGCCTCAAAATAATCTCGTTCTTCTGCTTCAGGCAGTAAGCCTTCAAAGTTTCCAAAATAGTCTCCGCCGATACTGGCTTCTGGCGCCACGTCCCAAAGGTTCCCTTCACTCGCTTCCCAGCCAAGTTCACGGGCTTCTTCTTTGGTTAAGTAGTTTGGCGGCAATTCTCCATAAGCATCCAAATAGTCCACAACTTCTTGGGCCCCAGTGTAAGGTTCACCTTCTTGAACAGAGACGTCTTCTGTATCAGAAAACGTTTCTGTGTCTAGTGTATCAATCTCTTCTGGGGTTTGTACGGTCCCACAAGCTGCCATCATGACCAGCAGCATAAAGCTAAGGAACCAGTGTTTCAATTGTTTCATCATGCACTTCCTCCTAGTCCCCTCGATACGCATTCCTCATGTACCCTTCTTCGTTAAATGACAAGATAAAGTCATTCTCGAAGTGGTTAGAGCAAGGAATAAAGCTCGACGTCTGGATATTTGTCGCTAAACCAACGGATGGCGAAGTCGCTCTCGAAAAGGATAACGGGCTGATCGTATCGATCTTTTGCTAATAAACTTCGGCTTGAGCTCATATTTTCGTCCAGCTGATCTGGGTTAATCCAGCGTGCGATTTTATTGCCTAAAGGTTTCATGACCACTTCTGAATTGTATTCTTTGTTCATACGGTGCTCGAAGACTTCAAACTGAAGTTGACCAACGGCTCCAAGAATATATTCTTCCGTGTGGTACGTTTTATACAATTGAATCGCACCTTCTTGTACCAATTGGGCGATCCCTTTGTGATAAGATTTCTGCTTCATCACATTCTTCGGTTCGACTTTCATAAAGATTTCTGGGGTAAATTGTGGAAGATCTTTAAACGCAATTTGTTCTTTACCTTCATAAATCGTGTCCCCAATTTGGAAATTCCCGGTATCGTATAAACCGATAATGTCTCCTGCGACTGCGTGTTTCACAATCTCTCGATCTTCAGCCATAAATTGGGTTGAGTTGTTTAAGCGGAAGTCACGTTCCGTTCGAGAAAGCGTAACATTCATCCCAGGTTCAAACTGACCGGAAGTGATTCGCACAAAGGCGATTCGGTCACGGTGTCTTGGGTCCATGTTCGCTTGAATTTTAAAGATGAAACCAGAGAAATCCTCGTCTGTCGGTTCAACCGGCGTTTCTTCTTTATCGACGGTTACACTTGGTGCTGGCGCAAATTGCAGGAAAGTTTCCAAGAACGTTTCGACGCCAAAACCCGTTAAAGCTGAACCGAAAAAGACAGGGGTCAGCTCACCTTCTGCAATGGCTTCTTTGGAAAATTCATTGCCGGCAATTTTCAAAAGCTCCACTTCTTCTAACACTTCTTCATATAAGCGGTCTTCTTTTAGAGGGTGGTCGCCTTCTATTTCACCGTCTTCATTTAACTCTAAATAGACGTCTCCATTGTTCCATTCTTCAGGATCGTTAAATTCAATA
>DATGSY010000139.1:0-4084 GCA_035302125.1 Atopostipes sp. | reverse complement strand
ATAAGCTTGCACATGCAACGAAACTAAAGAAATGCCTTTACGATCAGGAAACACATTGTATAACTGGCTTTGTTCCGGCAAAGTCAACATCGCAGCATTCTTAGTAACCTGTAATTCATAAGGCGTATGTGCTTCAAAATCCTCACGCACACGATTCCGATAACGACGAATATAATCAAAATCCTGATCCTCTTCATCCTCACGATACATCACCGGTTCAAATATTAACTTACGATAAGTTCGTTTTTGACGTGCATTTTCTTGATTTGCTTCCCACTCCATCTGTAAAATATCTTCTATCGTTGTAGCTTCTTGGAGAGAATGGACATGATTTCTCATAAAATATCGAGATAAGACCGTCGCTTGATAGAGAACTTCCTGCTCCTCTGAATAAGCAAACTGTTCTAACCCTCCAGTGGTACTATCTACCTCATGAATACAATCAAATTCTATCAACTTCTTTACTGCTCGAACGAGCGATTGTCGGTGTTGATAATTCGTCCAATCTAATGGAACCAACCCTGAATATATTTCTTCTAACTCAGTAGCAAACTCTGAAAGTAAAAACTGATCATCTACCGATCGTTTTTCAAGATAGGCCAAGCCACAACAAAAAATCGCATAATCTCTTGGTTCTTGAAAATCCTGTATTCCCATCCAACTTTTCGGATAAAATGGAACTTTTTCTAACTTAATAAAATCTTTATGAATGATAAAAGAAAAGCCAAATTTCTCAGAAATATATCGTCTTAATGCTTTTTCGTTTTCACGAATTAATTGATACGAAGAAGGAGCCTTTTCACGAATGATCCAGTATTTTTCAAATAATAAAGATAGGGCTTCTTGCTGGTTCAAATCAAACCCTGTTTCAATCATGGTTCATTCCCCCCTCTTCTAGTAATTCAAAAGAAACATTCGGCATATCTAAATCTCCATCTTTTGAACGTAGAATAACCCGATTCTTTTTCCAATTGACTTTTACTCGTACTCCGAAATCCGATTGAATGATTTGATCTTTTTGTCCCATAGCTTTACCAATCCATGATAGGAAAATTTGTCGAACTTTTGGTTCAACGCTTTCAATCTTATCCAACTCAATCAGTTGATTATTCATATATTTTTCAACCCATTTTTCTTCTAATTGCTTCTGCTCTAAAAAGTATTCCTTAGCTTCTCGTCTTTTCTCCGATCGATCAATCACGGCATGCGCTTTTGTTTTCTCACTATATTGACGAATCATTGGTTTTGTAACATGAATCATTGGTTCAAAATCCCATATCTCAGTATAAATATCATCTGTTGGATTTTGATCAATTAAATAATGCCGGGTATGTGGCACACCAAATGCTGTTGCAAATAATTTATGAGCTTCCTCTATTTCTTCTATTCCACTAAACCAATTGCTCAAATGGAGGTATTCTTCTCGTCGACTTCTGAAATTTTGATGACGTTCACCCATTCGTTGCACAACTTGTGTAATTTTACGAATAGCTTCTGAAGTACGATCTAACAGCATTTCTGATTCACTTTTTCCATATTCGGAACTGCCTCTAAACCAAGACTGTATCGCTTGCCACTTCCCAGTATAATCTTCAAAAGGTTTCGTCTCTTGAGTCACATCAACCTCTTCTAATCGAGATTGTGCTTTATGTTTCCAAACTTGATCAAAAAAATCATATAATTTTTCAACAGGTAATTCTGATAAGACTGATTTAATCTGTTCGGAAGTTGATTGCATTGCTCGTATAAACTCTCGTAAGTATTGTGTGAATTGGTCTTTATACATTAAAAACGCTTCCGTTTTCATGCGCTCTTCGACCTCTTCACTATTAATATAGGCGATGTAATCTGATGTGTTTTGAACAATTTGACGAAAATAGGTCTGCAGGTCTTCCCAAAGCTGATTCGCTTCTTCATTCTTTATCGGTTTTTTCTGAAAAACAGCATCCTCTAAATCTTGAAGTAAGTGATAGAGTCGTTCAAATTGCGAACGTTCTAAAGCTCCTCCAAATGATTCTTCTTTGTTTTCCATTTCAGTTAACATCCGCTCAAATTCAATAGTATATGGTGTCGGTTGATAACGGAATCTTTTTTTCTTATATTCTTCAATCGTTTTGGAACTACCCATTTCTTGCCTTGCGAATAAATTTCCCCATTTAACCAGCTGATCCAAATCTAGATGTAAACTATCCTCTTCGTAATCTTCAAATTCCTTTTGATCTTTCATATAGTTATAAATTTCTTCTGGGAATATAAAATCACGCATCCGCTCATGTTGTATAAAAAAATAACGCAAAATCATCCGATATCTCGTGTGATTTTCCGCCGTTAAATATGCAGCTTCTCTGACTTTTCTTAATTGCATCCCTGACCCCTCCAAACACATGTTTTATTCTCTTCAGTTTAACATAATCTAGATGGGGGTTAAAGAGTTGGAACACTTTGGCTTTATTCAAATAGGAATATGTACTTGCCTTTACAACTAAGGATCATATAATTTAATTTTTCTAATTAGGAATTTGTCTTGATTTTCAATCTTGGGTTGTAAAATTAAGCTAGAAAAATTAACAAACCATTTGTGGTACACTCCAAACAAATTTTCAACCACGAAAATAAGGAGAGTAACCACAAATGGTCTACACACATCTTACCAAAGATGAGCTTGGATGAATAGAAACTTATCATAATCAAGTATAAAACTTCATTGCCTCTACTCTGTGTCATCTAATCATGTTGAATGATATACATAAATTTATCCTCATATTTTTTAAAAAAATTTGAAAACGAGTCGTAAGAGTTTAAAAGTTATTCAACAGTTATTCAGCAAATGCTCAACAGTTACTCAGCAGCTACTCAACAGCTACTCAACAGCCACTCAACAGCTACTCAACAGCTACTCAACAGCTACTCAACAGCTACTCAACAGCCACTCAACAGCTACTCAACAGCTACTCAACAGCCAAATAAAGGATTTAAAGCTTCTCAGAGTGTCCCATCTTTAAAAGTTTATATTTAAATCAGTAACATAGACCAGATAATTATCTTTCCTTAAGGGTATAATATCTCTTAGGATCGTTCAGACCAGAACCATGATCAGTAATAATTCCTTTTTCAAGTAGCTCATTTAACCGTATCCGCGCAGTAGTAAGAGAACGATCAATAATTTTTGCAGTTTCTCTTGCTGTAAGTCTACCACTGTTATATAAATGTCGTACAATAGCTTCTTCTTGCTCATTTAATTCGGCGAATAATTCAGGAGTAATCATTTCACTAACCCGCCCAGTTTCTCGTTCTTTCCGTGCTAGTATATTATTTTTCAATATTAATTATACAGCGCTACCATTTGGTCCTTCATATACGGGATCCTCAAGAAAATAGTCATGCATCTCTTGGAAAATACGACCTACCCCTTCATTCGATTCTCTAACCCACTTATATTGTGTTAATGCCGCTGCAAGTTTTGGATTCCTTGAATAGCGTTCCTCTCTAATATTTTCAAGAGTTACTGAAGCTGGTAAGGCTCCGGGACTATATATTTCTAATCGATCATCGAACATTTTTATACGAATATGGTCGCCTTGATTATCATATCTTCGATGAACAATTGCATTAATCATTCCTTCAAACCAAGCAAACTCAGGGTATTCAGGAAGTGTAACAAAACGACCTTCTTTACCTAAAAAAGTGAAATCTCGTAATTGTGTACGTATAAAATTAGTCGCTTCACGAATCGCAGTAGGCAATGCTTGATCAAAAGTTACATCTTTTACAACATTTAAACGAGTACCAGATTCTTCTTTCATACCTTCATAACGCATGAACCGAACACGAGCACTCGGCATGTAAGCAGAAATATTATTGCTAAAAAGTAGTAACCCAGCAACTGTCAACTTCCCATCTCGAAGAAAACCACGAGCTTTTAATAATTTTTCCGTAGAGACATTGGTATTTAATAATTGTCGAAATTCCTCAACCAACTCTTCGTCCACATCTTCAATAGAAGAATATTCTACTAACTCTTCCTCAAATTTTCGTGAACCTCTATCATATTCCAACTGAGTGATTTGCGGGTATGTTAGTCTTT
>DATGSY010000138.1:0-10234 GCA_035302125.1 Atopostipes sp. | reverse complement strand
CAAAAAGCCATTCACTTAATCATTGAAGACATCAAACAATTAAAACAACCTCATCACCAATCGATTACCATCTCTTATGAACCAGAGAATGCACATGCAAAGTATATCTACGAAAAAGCAGGTTTCGTTGAAATTGAAGGTTTAGTGATTGAAGAAGAACAAGTTGCTCGCTATACTTTTTAACCTTATAAAAATCGTCTATAGCTCTTCTTTAGAAAAGCCATAGACGATTTATTTTCTTTAAAACTGATCTCGCGCTTTTCGCAGCTCTACAAATTCTTCCAATGTTTCAGCTTGCAAGAACACATTGATCTGCCTTTCTCGATCGATTGTCGATGGCAATGTCGGCAAGCCTTCACCACGTATTGAAATGACTTCGTCTAGCGCTGCAGAAGCACGTTCATTTGATGGATCAATTGAATGAGCAAAACGTAAATTCGTTTCTGTATATTCGTGTCCGGCATAGATTTTCACGCGTCCCGGTAATTGGTTGAATGTTTGCAAAGCATCAAATTGGGCTTGGTAGTCGCCTGTGAATACACGCCCACAGCCCCCTGAAAACAAAGCATCCCCACAAAATAAATGTTCGTCGACTAAATAGCTGATGTGTTCTTTTGAATGCCCGGCCGTTTTGAAGACATCGAATGCTCTTTTATTGATTTCAAAAGAATCACCGTCTTTAACGGTAACATCATTTAATTCTTCGGTTTCAACCGGACCATAGACGACTGTATCCGGATATCGTGCGACAATTTCTTCTACCCCACCGATATGGTCGTCGTGGTTATGCGTGAGAAGAATCGTTACAGCTTGCGGCATAATTCCTTCCAAGTCATCAAGCACACCTTCTGCTTCTCCTGGATCGACAATCACCACTTCTTTTTTATCTTCAATGACCCAAATATAATTATCTGAAAAAGCTTGAATCGGTTTTACCTTCATTCTATAACCCCTTTATGCAAATCGTTGTGTTTCGTAATCTTTTAATAATGCGTCTAATAAAACTGGAATGTATTTTAATTTATCGATGGTTTCGCAAAACGATAACCGGATTTGTGTGTTCCCAGGATTGACTTGCCCATTTACTTTATTGTAAAAGCCAGTCATCGGTGCAGCCAATAAAGTCATTGGGACCCCATCCACAACAACACGCCCATGCTCCGCACAATAAGACACAAAATCGACCGAATCAAAATCTGGTCCTACTATATTTTTAACATCCACCACTAAATAAATCGAAGATTCCGGTTGGGACACTAAAAAATCAGGATTTGTTTTTTTAAGTGCTTGGTACAACTCGCGATTGATTTGGCGATAGTAGTTTCTTGATTGTTTTAACCAACCGACAATCTCTTCTTTTGATTCATGAGCCAGCGCTCCAAAAATATGTTGGCCAATGGAGTTGGCGCTAAGATTTGTTGTATATTCAGCTTCTGCTTTTTCCGCAAATTCCTTGTTGTCGGTAATCAATGCCCCAATACGCAGACCGCAAGCATTCCAAACTTTAGACGCAGACTCTAAACTAATTCTTCTCCCTTCAATGCCAGGAACTTCCTCATCCGTAAGCCCCCAAATACTGATGAGTTCACGATGCTCATCATAAAATAACCCACGATACGCTTCGTCACTCAATAACCACAGATTGTGTTTCACACAAAGCTCCGCAATGGCCAGCATCATCTCATACTCATACATTTGACCGGTTGGGTTGTCGTAAGGAATAATCAACATGCCGCCCGGCTGTTCCTCTAAAATGACTTTTTCAATTTCTTCAATCGAAGGAAAAGTAAAATGTCCATTTTCGTCAAGTGTTCGATTAACAGTTACCGTTTTTCGACCCAGCCTTCTTGCGACCGAATTATAATTGGTATAGGTCGGATCAAACATCAACAAAGGCCGGTCGTCTTCACCAGGTCCTCCACATATTCCAAGCATGGCTACTTCCATCGCTAATGATGCCCCATCCGTGACTTGGACGTGTAAGTTTGAAGAATCAAATCCTTCATGTTTTAAAATATTTTTAAATGCTGCAATCGTTTCTGGATTCCCAACTGTCGCTTCGTATTTAACTACTCCTTGTTCAAAACCCCCAAAGGATTGCCCAAGGTTTTGCAGCCTTTCAATCATTTTAGGATACATAGGCAAAGATACATTACCAATGGCGCAGTTAATTAATTCAACTGAATCCGTTCTTTTTTCTACTTTGATGCTTCCCAAACGAACATCGGAAGGTTTTTTGCTTTCAAAGTAAGTAGAAACTTTTGCAGGTTTCACATTTTTTTCAATCATCATCATCATTCTCCTGACTTTCACTATGATTCATGAAAGGTTTAGCTTTCTGGAATCTGGATACGTTTACAGCATTTTACCTGGTTTTTGAAACATTGTAAATGTACGAGTGTCTAAAAAATGAAAGTTTTCTATATCTAGTTGTGAAAGTCAAAGTTTATCGTCTATCTGATAAAGTGGATATTCTTTTTTGGTTCACTTTATTCGATAAGCCTTCAATCAAACAAAGTGAGTGCTTTTTATTGGTCCACTTTGTTCAATCCACCACCAATCAGACAAAGTGAGCCTCTATTTTCTTTTCACTTTGTTCGATTGAAACTCCCAGTGGTGAAATGACCACATCACTCTTCATTGAAAAGATAGAGTCAGTTATAATCAGGTGGACTAAATCATTTTAGGGAGATGTTATTGATGAAGACAGCAGAAGAATGGATTAAAGAATTAAACTTAGAGCCACATCCAGAAGGGGGCTATTATCGACAAACCGATCGGTCAAAAGAAACGTATTCCAGAGAAGGTAAAGATTTTGCTTTGTATACCAATATTTATTTCTTATTGACACCAGACAGCCCGTCTCATTTTCATCAATTGACTTCAGATGAGATGTGGTTTTACCATGCCGGTCATCCGTTGACGGTTCACTCGCTAAATCCAGATGGCAGTTACACCAAAGCGACTCTTGGGTTAGAAACAGCTCAAACCTTACACCACACAGTTCCAGCTGGGACCATTTTTGGCTCAACGGTAGAAGAAGGGTATGCGCTTGTGAGTTGCACAGTCGTTCCTGGATTTGACTTTGCGGATTTTAAAATGTTTACGAAAAAAGAATTGTTAGAGGATTTTCCAAAGCATCAAGACATTATCAATCAGTTGGCTTATGAAACACTTCCTGAATAAATGACGAAAAAGGTTGCTTCAAAGATGAGGCAACCTTTCTATTTTATTCCTTATACTAATGTAATGGTGCCACGAAGCGGAGCTTCAACGGTCTCATGCTTTTTGACATACTGTTTTAAAGCGTCAATCGCATGGGTATCTAACTGTTTTCTGTCTTTCCCATATTTCGCAGGGACACCCTGTACCGTCACAAACGTGGCATTATATACGCGTTCTTTCTCCAACGGCTCGTCACCAATAAATACTTCTTGCAGTCGATACCCTTTGGGATTTTCAAGTTTGGCATAGACTTTCAATCCTAGCATCCGCTTCACATAACCACCTATTTGGTTAAACGGATCTCTTGAGAAAGTCGCTTCCGCTCCTGTATGTTCCAACAAACTCTGAAGCAGGAAATTATCCATCGTACTCTCCAACACTTCATTTCGGTATAAATCCGTTTTGGTTTCACCAATGACTTCACTTAATTCTTCTTGATAAGGCTCCAACTTTTCCTGAACCAATTCTTTCATTTCAACCTCTTCAGAAACGGCTTCATCCATTAAAACGAGTGCATGGGTATAATCGGTGATTTTTTTATCTTCAACCGTTAAATCTAGTCGTCCCACGAAAGAACCATGACTTCCTGATTTAATCAGAAGTGCTCCGTTAACTTCAGCCGGTTCATAGACACGGTTGTGCGTATGTGCACTTAGATAGACATCAATTCCGTCTGTTTCTTCCGCTATTTTCATATCTTGCGGATAACCCAAATGAGACATAATCACTACAAGGTCAACGTCATGATTTTCTTTGACTTCTCGAATATACTTTGGCAGCTCTTCTTTACCGGATGTGAGTGAAACGCCCTTACTGAATTGTTCGGGCATCGTTTTGTCGACAATCATTGCGGCAATCCCGATGATTCCTATTTTCAAACCGTTGACTTCTTTGATGCGGTAAGGCTGAAAAACTAGCTCTTCCGTATCTTTTTTGTAGCAGTTAATCGCCAACATCGGATAATTTAATTTAGAAGCCAATTCATCTAAGTGGTCCGGTCCATACGCAAAGTCCCAATGTCCCGTCATTCCGTCAATGCCCAGTCGATTTAAGATGGGAATCGATAGCTTTCCTTTTGTCTGTACGACTGGATAAGTCCCGTGAAAAGTATCTCCACCATCCAGCACCATGACTTTGTTGTTGGTTTCTTCGCGAGCCTGGTTAAGATAATTTGCTATCCTTGCATAGCCACCAACTTTCTTAAAATTTACCCCATCTGCTTCGTAAAAAATTTCAAAATGTTCATCTAGATAACCATGTACATCGTTTAGTTGTAAAACTGTAAGATTTTTCTCGTTTGACAAATGATAGCCTCCTTTTATTTTACTCATCAAATTGAATATTCTTTTTATATACGAAAAAAGCCGAAACCTGTGATAGGCTTCGGCTATTATGTATCTACCATTACAAAATTAAGCAGATTCCACTTCTTGTAATCTTTCGTGGATTGCAGCAAAATTAATTTCGCGAACTTCTCTTGGTAAGAACATACGAATTTCATCGTCGTTGAACCCAATTTGTAGGCGTCGATAATCCATAATAATTGGTCGACGGACTAAGCTCGGCTCTTCAATAAATAAATCGAGTAATTCGTTGATTGAGAGAGTATCCAAGTCAACAGTTAGATTCTTGTAGGCCTCTGATCGGTAGGAAATAATTTCTTCTGTTCCCTCGTCAGTCAACATCAAGATTTCCTTAAGTTCCTCTTTGGTCAACGGCTCATGGTAAATGTTCTTCTCTTCAAACTCTAAATTGTGCTCTTCTAGCCATGCTTTAGCTTTTCTGCAAGAAGTACAGCTCGATGAAACATATAATGTAATCATCTTTATTTCCTTCCTCCTTATAGAAAAATTAGCATTCTAGCATCCCATTGAGTACTTGAAGCTTTAATGTTCCTTTTCCATCGTTCACTGATTAACTTCATGAAATGTGAATACTTAATGTACTTCCTACTATAAAAAAAAGAGTGCTCGTTTTGTCAAACGATACACTCCGCTTCTTAAAAAAATTATTCTTTTTCTTTTGTATAAGGTTCTAAAGCGCCCATGCCGCCTTTGACGACCGCCGTTTGAATGCCCTTTTTTTCTAAATAAGAAGCAGCGGAAGTCGATCGATTCCCCGAACCACATAAGGTAAATACTGTTTTATTCGAATCAAACTGTCCCAGCTCTTGGGCTAAATGGTCTAAAGGAATATTGACTAAGTTTTTTTCAGGGGCTGGTCGTGTAATTTCATCGGGGTGTCGCACATCAAGTAATTGATAGTCTTCTTCTAAAGCCATAAACGCTTCGGGTGAAATGAGCTGTACCGTGACGAGTTCTTCACTCGGAAGTTCTTCCGCCACCAAATAGCCGGCAATATTCTCTAAACCAGCGTCTTTAGCTTTTTCTACGATTACTTCTACATCCTCTTCATCTTTTCCCGCAAGAACTAAAACTACCGCTTCTGTTTCTTCTAATAAATCTGTCCCATATCTTGCCAAATTCTTAGCATTTAAATTGATGGCTCCAGGTAAATGACCCGATTGGAAAGCTTCTTGTCCTCGTAAGTCAACGATTTGCTGGTCCGTCACTTGCTCTACTGTCCATTTTTCAATTGCTCTACTCATGAAATTCTCCTTCTCTTCGTGTGTTTTCACTGTCATTTTAGCATATATCTCATCAATAGATAGTAATAGTTGATTGTAAGCGCTTCATGCTATAATAATCAAAAGAAGTCATTTAACCCATGGAGGGACTGCCATGCATATCGCCTTAATTTATTCTAAATTTCAAGACCTAGACCAATCCAGCGTTTCGATCAATCTTAAAAGGCCCAGCATTATGAAAAATACGGTCCGTTCGATTCAAAAAGCTTTAGAAGCCAACCACCATACGGTTGTAGCGATTGAAGCCAATACCCAATTATTAGAAACCCTTGAAAATAACCAAGACATTGATTTGCTGTTCAACCTGAGCACCGGCATTTCAGACAAACGCTCCCAAGCCAACATTGTCGGCCTTCTTGAAATGACTCAAATCCCAATGGTAGGCTCTGGACTGGCTACTCATGTTTTGGCGTTACATAAAGAAATGACGAAATCTTTATTAAAGGCGCACAACATTCCAACTGCACGTTTTCAACTCATCTATGATGAAACCGACACGATTCGCAAAGATATGAACTTCCCGCTTATCGTAAAACCCGAGCATGAAGGTTCGGGCATAGGGATCACGGAAACTTCCGTCGTTCATACACCTGTACAGCTGAAAGAGACGATTCAATAAAAACTTTCTTTGCATCAACAAGTGCTGCTGGTTGAAGAATTTCTGCCGGGTCGAGAATTTACGGTAGGTATTATTGGAAATACTGATCTTGAAGTGATGCCGATTAAAGAGACAAAATTCCCAAAAGACGGCGCTCAAATTCTGACCAATGAATTAAAAATGGATGCTACATCCCTTTCAGAAATTCCTGCGAATATCCCCAATGACTTAGCAGAAGAAATGAAAGAAATGGCGGAGAAAACCTATCGGATTCTTCGATGCCGTGATTTTGCGCGCATTGATTTTCGCTTAGACAAAAAGGGCCAACCGAATGTCATTGAGTTGAATACTTTCCCTGGTTTAGAAGAAGGCTTCTCCTTTTTCCCGCTTATCGCAGAAGCGGCGGGCTACAGTTACAATGAACTGCTGAATCGTTTAATTGAAGTGACAGCTGAACCTAAAGGCTATCAGTAAGAACTGAAGACGCGAAATTATACCTCAAAAGTTAAGAAATTGATATACTATAAGCAAAAGGTGAGGAGTGGACAAAATGAAACGTTACCGGTACCCCTTGTTGTTTATAGCCGTCCTCATTGTGCCAGCGATTTGCGCCCTGCTGATGCCTGACGACGTGGTTTCTATTCCGGGTTATCTCTTAGGTTATCTGATGATTTATGGCCTTACAACAGCAATTAATCACTACTCAAAAGAAACCATTTATTCAAAAAATATCCGCATTTTGTATCCAATTCTGAATGTTTTTGTGGTGTTTTTACTGGTACGAACGCTCGGGATGGCGGTCATGGTATTGTACATGGTGTATGTCCTTAACCCTCTCAGTGCCGCTCTTTTAATTATTGTCCCTTGGGTGCTTGTTCAAATGTTGGTGCTTTACTTTTTTGTTCGATATGAGAACCGGGCGAGTAAACAATAGACATTTTTTATTCATCTATTGAGT
Source organism: Atopostipes sp. (assembly GCA_035302125.1). GTDB lineage: Bacteria > Bacillota > Bacilli > Lactobacillales > Carnobacteriaceae_A > Atopostipes. Next base: position 2,806 of record DATGSY010000138.1, on the reverse strand, counting down.
TAACCAATCACGAGAATAAAAATCATTAGAAAAGTTAAATAAAAAATTTTAGGTATAATTGACCATCATGGTCAAAGATAATAGGGCAATATTCAAAAGTACTGGATAAATAATAAAAAACAGTTGAATGAAATATAGATAATGAGACCTGTAAAGCAGTAACAGGATATAAGCAAAAAATTATAAGCAATGTCAGGGAAGTTTCCTTTTTAGCAGCTATATTCCATAAAAAAGAACCAACAGCTTACGAATAGCTATTGGCTCAATACTTATACAAATATTTCTTATTTACTCATCAATCGGCTGGTAGTCGACGTCTAAACCTTTTTTAACCCCTGGGCGGTCAGCAATCTTTTCTGCCCATTTTTTCAGGTTTGTATACTCGTCCACATTCAGGAATTCAGCTGAACCTTCATATAAATCTCCTAAAACTAAACGACCATACCAAGACCAAATCGCAATGTCCGCAATCGTGTAAGTATCTCCCGCAATATATTCACGATCCGCTAAAGCTTTGTCTAATACATCAAGCTGACGTTTCGTTTCCATCGTGAAGCGATCAATTGGATACTTCATCTTTTCTGGTGCGTAAGCGAAAAAGTGTCCAAATCCGCCACCTACATAAGGCGCTGATCCAATTTGCCAGAATAACCAATTCATTGTTTCTGTTCGACCATGAATATCCGTTGGAATCAACTCACCAAATTTCTCCGCTAAGTATAAAAGAATCGATGCGGATTCAAAAATCTCTAAACGCGGCTCTTGACTTTGGTCAACTAGGGCTGGAATTTTTGAGTTCGGATTGATTTCGACAAAGTCGGAACCGAACTGGTCGCCTTCTCCGATGTGAATCTTATAAAGATCGTAATCTGCACCTTCAACGCCTAACTCTTTTAACTCCTCGAACATTATCGCAATCTTAATCCCATTCGGCGTGCCTAGGGAATAGAGTTGAAAAGGCGCATCTCCTACCGGCAACGTTTGCTCGAAACGACTGCCAGCCGTTGGGCGGTTTCCACCTTTTTCTGTGTTTTCGTCTTCCCATTCCCACACTTTTGGTAATTCGTATGCCATCTACACAACACTCCTTAATTGTATTGTATTCATTATTCATTTTACCTAAAACTTCCGACGAATAGTATTAAATCGTATGATTAGAGCCAAATACGTACTTTGAATCGGTGATTGCATTTCGGACAACGAACCGTATGCTTGCCTCTTTTTCTTGGTAATCTCAGCGTGGTTTCACAGCTTGAGCACTTACGGTAGCGATGCGTTTGAATCTCTTGAAAGCGGCGGCTCAGTTTTTGACCTTTTGCTTTGACGACTTGAGTCATTTCCATAAATTTTCGGTTTTCTGCTTGTCGAGCGGAAATATTTTTAGAAAAGACTCGAAACATCAGCCAGCCAAGAAACACTAGCAACAAAATATTGACCAAAGGAATACGTAGGAATAATTGCAAAATCTGTATAGCGACAAAAAAGATTCCACCAGCAATATATAATTGATCAACGCCATAGCGTCCATACATGAATCGATAAAAATTCCACATCAACTTCTTTAACATAAAATCTCCTTCTTTAAATGATAAAACTTTAGTTTATAGACTGTTCAATCTTCTCTGTACCAGTATAACAAAAAATACAGACACTGCAGTATCTGTATTTTTGTTCTGTTTTTTAGTTTAATTCTATCTTCTTCGATCCATAGGTCCACCATTTCTTGGCCCATTCTGACGGTGCATATGACCCTCCTCCATCATTTCTCGATGGTGTCTTTCGAAATTTTCCATTAATTCTTGCGTAGATTCACTCTCGATATTGGAGCGAGAAAAATCTTCCGTCCATTTTTCTAACTCATGCATCGCATGCATTCGTCCCATTGGCGTACCACTTTCTTGGGCGAGCTGCATGATATCCTCTGATGAATGAAAAATATGCATTTCTTCCATCATTGCTTGATGTTGAGAAAGATTATTTATTAACTGAGTGGTGGTTTCTTCACTATGACTAGCCACCGTGATGTAAACCTCTTCTGATTCAGTTTTTCTTAATAATTCTTCCATCGCTTGATCGAAATTTTTATGTTGTAAATCATGCGATCCAGAGGTAGGATTTCCATTTTCATCATAGTGGGTGACTTCAACCACACGATTCAACCGATTAAAATAAACTTCAACCGATGATGTACTGTCTACTGAAATCGCTGATACTGGCTGTTGGTACAAGAATAAACCAGAAAGTACGAACACAAAGACCAGTACTAGAGTCAAACTAATTGCCCTTTTTCTAGGAAATTTTGTGATTTTTTGTTTTTCATTCTTTTTGCGCATGTAGTGAATCACCGAATCTGCTGTACGCTGCTTCAATTCCGTTTCAGCCGTTACCTGATCAAAGGCTTCTTTAATTTTTCTGTTCATTTGATTCATCTCCCAACTCCGTCTTCAACAAATCTCTTCCACGGGCTAATCTTGTGTAAATAGTATTTACATTCTTATCTAAAATTTCTGCTATTTCAACGGCTGTATAATCCTCATAATAGAATAAATAAATGACTTCTCGGTATTTATTAGGCAGGGCTAATACTGCTTCGAGGACCCCTCTGTATTCATCTGGAGAATTTGTTATTTGCTGGTTGATGAGTGTATTGGGGCGTGTAGGAAATATTTTTCTTTTATAAAAACTTTTTAAAAAATCTTTACATTCATTGATCGCAACTCGAATAAGCCAAGCTTTTTCATGCTCGGAAGATTCAAATTGGGGAGAACGAGTGGCATACTTAATAAATACTTGCTGAAAAATATCT
>DATGSY010000137.1:0-4932 GCA_035302125.1 Atopostipes sp. | reverse complement strand
TGAATATAAAATGACTTATGAAAAAATGTCCAGTAAAGACGCCATCAAAGCTGTCGCCAAAGAGCGGGGACTTCCCAAAAGAGAAGTCTATGCCGAATACCATCAATAGGATTACGAAAGAGTGTAGCTGAGTGCTGCATTCTTTTTTTAAAATCATTCTACGAAAAAAATTCTTTTACGAAAAATAAAACCAAATAAGAAACACAAGAATTGAAACCAGCACAATCATAATTACCGTGCATCCTTGGGAATATTTTACGAGTCGTTCCATTATTATATCTTCTTTTGATGTAGTTGATTCTTCTTCTAATTCGCTGTCTTTTTTGTCATCATTCATTGTTTTCACTACATTAAAGTCGATTTCTTAACCTACTATACCAGAAAGATTATCAGCTGTTTAGACTGAAAAACTCGAGTGATCAAACTCTTTTTTTGAGTCATTTGATACATAAAAATATCACAAGGGCTTTTTATCTCAGATTAAAAGTGTTAAAATAGACGGGAATCTGATACTTTACTAAAAGGAAGTGAAAAGCTTAATGTTGTACAAAGCGCGTTTTTTCTTCGTCACAATGGTTGCATCCTTGTTTTTAATGGCTTGTCATGTAGACACAATTGAGGATACGGTTATTGAATCAGCGACAGAAGAAACAACGGAAGTCAATGCAGATACAAATTCGACAGAACATACAGAAACGCATTCGACAACTGAAGAAGCCAAAAGCACTGCACCATCAGAAAATAATGAAGCGAACACAAACGCGGAACAAGAAACTAAAACTAAAACAGCAACAGCTACCGCAGAAAATCCGTCAGAGCAAGAAACGGCCAATTTTACATACCAAGATGCGGTTAATCAATTTATTGCAGCAACCGGTTTAAATATTGAAGAGTATACGTTTACCTTTGCGGAAACCGCTGAGTACATTGAAATTAGTGTTTATGAGAAACCAACGGAAGGTGAAGATCAAGCGCATACACCCTTAGTTGGTAATTATCGCTATATGATGGACACTGCAGAAATCTTGGTTCAAGATTACTTAACGGGTGCTTTTATTCCATTTGAAGAAGCAGAAGAAACAGAATAAGAACAAATCATTCCCTGCCTTTGACAGACAATTCTGTCATTTGGCAGTTTTTTCTTTATTCAAACAAAAGTATATGCTATCATAAAGGATATATTATTAAAATTTAATGAGTAAAGAAGGAGAAAAAATATGGCCGAACAACTAAAACCACGTTCCGAAGTTAGCGATCAATTAAAATGGGATTTAACGGGCATCTTTGAAACAGAAGAAGAATTTCAATCCACACTTGAGGAGTTCCCAAGCACAGTAGATGCTTTTGTTGAGCAATACAAAGGCAATCTAACCGATGCAAATGCAGTGGTTGAAGCCTTACATACATACGAAGAAATTATTGCGACTGCTTCTTATCTACAACAATACGCTTCTCTCCCAGTCAGTGCAGACATTACCGATGGAGAAGCTGCCGCAAAATTGCGTTCAGTCGCTACGCTTATTTCACAAGAAAGCGCAAAATTAAGCTTCTTTAATTCAGAAGTTCTGCTTTTATCTGAAGCTGAAATCGACAAAGTGGCTGACATCGAACCAGAATTTAAAGCATGGGTTCGAAAAACAAAGAAAAGTAAAAAAGCAGCATTAGCTCCAGAAGTAGAAGAAGCCTTTGAATTACTCAGTCCAGTCCTTAATTCTTTCCAAGAAATCTACGAGCAAGCCCGGTCAAATGACCCAGATTTTGGCACATTTGAAGTGGATGGAAAAGAATACCCGTTAAGCTTTGTTTTATATGAAGACGTTTATATGTACAGCACAGATCCAAAAATACGTCGTGCTTCTTACGACAAATTCAACGAAGTTTTGGGGCAATATAAAAACACAGTCGCAAATGCTTACTACAACCAAGTGGTTAAAGAAAAGACCATTGCGACGATGCGCGGCTATGATTCAGTGTTTGACTATTTATTAGAGCCACAAGAAGTGACGCGTGAAATGTATGATCGTCAAATTGACATCATCATGGAAAAATTCTCCCCAGTCATGCAAAAATACATCACACATCTCAAAGAACAAAATGGTTTAGATAAAGTGACTTATGCAGACTTGAAGATTGATGTGGACCCTGAATTCAAACAAGACATTACTATCGAAGAAACAAAAGGTTTAGTCGAAAAAGCTTTAGCGCCATTTGGCCAAGAATATGTCGACCTCATGTTAGATTCTTATGAAGAAGGCTGGACAGACTTTGCGCAAAACATCGGAAAGCGTTCAGGTGCGTTTTGTTCAACGACTTACCGCAAACATCCTTATATTATGATGTCATTTTCAGGCTTATTAAGTGATGCGTATACGTTACTCCATGAGTTAGGACATGCCGGACAAGGGGTGCTCTCGCACAAACATAATTCCTTAACCGGTGCAAGACCTTCGTTATACTTAATTGAAGGCCCTTCGACTTTCCATGAATTATTATTGACCGATTATCTGAAGAATGAATCGGATGATCCACGTACAGAACGTTCGATTCTTTCAATGATGCTGTCAAAAACTTACTTCCATAACTTTGTGACCCACTTACTGGAAGCAGCGTATCAAAGGGAAGTTTACCGTCTCATTGATGATGGTAAGAGTTTCGATGCAAATGTGCTTTCAGAAATTAAGCGAAATGTCCTAGAAGAATTCTGGGGTGATGCCGTTGAAATCGAACCAGGTGCGGAATTGACTTGGATGCGTCAAATTCACTACTACATGGGCTTATACCCATACACTTACTCTGCTGGTTTAACGATTGCGACTCAAGCATTCCTAAAAATTCAGAGTGGGGAATCAAGCATGGAAAACTGGTTGGACTTCTTACGTTTAGGTGGACAAGAAGAACCATTGGAAGCGACAAAAGTTGCGAATGTGGATGTAGATACTGATCAGGCGCTACTTGATACGATTGATTACCTAGATGAATCTGTAGACCGAATTATTGAATTAAGTGCAGAACTTGAAAAATAATTGAATCATTAGACAGTTAAAACTCACTAACCCTATCTTTATAGAATAGGGCTAGTGAGTTTTTGTTTTATTTAATTTTTATATTTATTCAGTGTCCCAATACTCTTCAATATTCGCTGGCGAACCAGTTACCGGGTCCGTATGCGGAATCACCACATTGCTGATATTTTCTTTAATTGCTTCATAATCACTGGCATCCCCATATTGGAAATCATAATCTGTGTCATTTAAAGGATAGGCACCAATAATCTCATGTTCTGCAGAAGCGTTTAATCGTTTGTGCGCAGTACCTGCAGGTAAGAGAAGGACATCTCCTTTTTGAAGTTTCAACATCTCTCCATTTTGACCGCCGAGTTGGATTTGAATTTGACCATTTGTACAAGCAAGTGCCTCATGCGCATTTGAATGGAAGTGGTGGCGATCTTTCACGCTACCTTTCCATCCATTTGTATATCCGTTATTTTCAAATAATGTTAAGACATCGTTACTTGAGTAACCTTCACCGAGTGCACCATCTAATACATTCTCATAATATAGAGCAGGTAATGAATTATTTGGATAGGGTTCATTTTCTCTTAAATAAATAGGTCTTACCATTGAAATTCTCCTCCATCTTTTTCGTCGATTCTCTTTACAACTTTCCAAAAACTGTTTGCTATGTAAATTAAATATATCAAGAATCCATTAAAGTCTGTATTAATTTGCTTACAAACAAACCACCTTTTAAGCGCATGAAGTAAGCAGAAGAATCAAAAAATAATGTCTAAACACATATAGAGAACGCTTCCGAATTTTATACTTAAATGTTATAATAGTTCCGGATGTAAAACTATTCAAAAATTAGGAGGAAAATTTACATGGCATTTCCAGAAGGATTTTTATGGGGCGGCGCTACAGCGGCAAACCAATTAGAAGGCGCTTATAATGAAGGTGGCCGCGGTTTAGCGAATGTGGATGTCGTACCACACGGTGAAGACCGTTTTCCAATCATTACCGGACAAATGAAACACGTGGATTTTGATGACGAACATTTTTATCCAGCAAAAGAAGCGATCGACCACTACCACAGATACGAAGAAGATATTCGTTTATTTAGTGAAATGGGCTTTAAGACTTACCGATTTAGTATCGGCTGGTCACGAATTTTCCCTAAAGGTGACGAAACAGAACCAAATGAAGAAGGTTTAAAATTCTACGACCGTCTCATTGACGAATGCTTGAAGTATGATATCGAACCATTAGTAACGATTACTCACTTTGATATTCCAATGCATTTAGTGAATGAATATGGTGGCTGGCGTAACCGCAAGATGCTTGAATTTTATGAACGTTTAGTTCGCGTCTTGTTTGAGCGCTACAAAGGAAAAGTTAAATATTGGTTAACCTTCAACGAGATTAATGTGTTATTGCATGCGCCATTTATGGGTGCTGGTGTTGTGTTTGAAGAAGGCGAAAATGAAGAGCAGGTCAAATATACAGCGGCTCATCATGAATTAGTCGCAAGCGCAATTGCGACAAAAATCGCACACGAAGTCGATCCAGAAAATCAAGTCGGCTGTATGTTGGCAGCAGGGCAATATTACCCAATGACGCCAAACCCTAAAGATGTTCGCGAAGCACAAGTGAAAAACCAAGAAAACTACTTCTTTATCGATGTTCAATCGCGTGGAGAATATCCAAACTACGCTTTAAAACGTTTAGAGCGTGAAGGGATTGAAATTCCTTTTGAAGATGGCGATAAAGAATTACTAAAAGAACATACCGTGGACTTTATTTCATTCTCTTATTATTCTTCTCGTGTTGCAGGAGACCCAGAAGAGCATGAAACAGCGGAAGGAAACATTTTAGAAACCTTGAAAAACCCTTACCTAGAAGCTTCAGAATGGGGCTGGCAAATTGACCCACTAGG
>DATGSY010000136.1:0-9568 GCA_035302125.1 Atopostipes sp. | reverse complement strand
TGCTCTTCTCCACCAGGAAGTGCTTGGTTGTCATGTAAAGACAAGGTAATCCCGACTTTAATTTCTGGTCGGATTGCTTTGATGACCTCTCTTGCACGTTGGTGAGCCGCTAAAATAATTTCATTTCCTTTTGGTGTTTTTGGGGAAACAAACTCATGGATATTGAGCGGATCCGTCCCGAAAGCTTCACCTAATTCTTGGTAGTAGCGCATCATATTTTCTTGAATATCGGTATTCAAACCAACTTGTACTTGACTGCCTTGCCCAGCCCCTTTTTTCATCCGTTCGATTAATTTAGTGATTTGAACACCCATATTGGCTTCATTAATCGTACAAATATATGGAATTTGCTCGCCTAATGCTTTAATCACATACGCTACATAGTTGGCAAATCGCTCAACGGTCGCTTCATTTTCCCATCCACCATCTTTTGTTAGCCAAAATGGGGAAGAAAAATGGTGTAAGGTAACAATTGGGGTAATACCCATTTCATGACAGTACAACAACTTTTCCCGGTAATGGTCGATTTCTTTCGCTTCAAACTGACCTTCTTCTGGTTCTACACGCGCCCATTCGATGGTGAAGCGATACGCGTTGAGCCCTGCTTCTTTCATTAAGCGAATGTCTTCCCGGTAACGATTGTAGTGATCAACTGCATCCAAAGAAGGTTCTTTGTACGTACTGTGGGGTACATTTTCCATCACCCACAAGTCGCTGTGGATATTATTTCCTTCTACTTGATGAGCAGCTGTCGCTGCTCCTAATAAAAAACTTTCATGAAAAACCATATCTTGTTCCATCCTTTATCATTATTTTTTAGACATCTAGATAGTTATTGAATCATCTAATAAGATACTTCACCTTTACTCCTGCGCCTCAATCATTTGGTCATGATTGAGGCGAATAGGATCTGAATATTAATTGCTCAATAAAATTAATAATCTATGAATCATATATAATGTATAAAAAAGCTCTTTTTCACCAAAATTTACAGTGATGAAGTCGTAGAATTAACAACCTCAGCTGCTTTTCTCTTCTTAATTTCTTCTTTTCTTCTATCAATTTCTATTCGGATTTCACCCATTCTCACTTTATCTAACTTATAGTATTTCATCGCTATTAAAGATATAACCCAAGCAACCATCATAATTCCAACTGAAAGAACGATCCATGCAATGAGTAAATTAGTAGAATAAGGAGTATCTACATCTGGGAAAACTTCTCTAAAACCAATAAACGCCATCACTAAACCTACAATAGTATGAGAGAAAGATCCACTTATTTTATCAATCAAACCATACAACATGGTAACAGTTCCTGGTGCATATCTACCAGATCGATAGACCTCATAATCGACTATATCTTGTAACATAGGTCCGATTATTCCTGTAGAGAGAACTTGTAATCCTTGTCGTAACGAAAACAATATTAAGAAGGCGATTGTCATGAAACTAATGTTTGTCAAACTTATTTGCGTAGGATCTCCTAAAACAAGTACAGCTACCAAAAATACCGCAACAATCATACTCACTACAGTAGCTACAATATAACCTTTTCGAGTACTTGTTTTTTTGGCATAACCCATACCAATTATTAAAATGATCACACTAGGAATCAGTGTGAGTAATGATAACTGTCCCATTAAAGCATAATCCCCTATAATAACTCCAAATAGTAGAACTCCCAGAATAGAATTGCTATTAACTTGAATACCTAATTTATCTGTTGCTCCTGCAATAATTAGTAATTGCAGCTGCTTATTTTTCCTCAATATTGTAAACATTTCCTTAATAGATATTTTTGTATCTAATTCACCTGTTCCAAAATTTTCTATATTATCTTTTTTGCGAATTACGAGAATAGCTAATAAATAAAAAATTCCTGCAAAAAGGAAAACTGTCAATATTAGTTCTGTAAAAAATTCCATATTATTTAAACCACCATGGCGTGGGGCTAAAATAGCTGAAATATAAATACTGATAACGACCCCTGCTGCCATATTCATTGCTGCATTAATTGTCCCGTATAAAGTCCTCTGTTCAGGATCATTAGAAATAACATTCATCCCAATCCAAGATCCAGTATTTGTTGCAGTATATCCTATCGTGTAAATAACATGAAAAAGGAAGAAATACGGAAATCTGAAGGTAGTTGGAATTAAATGTGTAGTAAAGAATAATATTGATAATGAAATTAGCATAATTAAATATCCTATTACTAATAACGGTCTCACCTTTCCAAATTTCCCATCTGTCCTATCCGCAATAAATCCAACGATAGGATCTAAAATACCATCTAATATAGTCGTTCCTGTTAATGCAGTTGAAACAATTGCAGTACCTAACCCGGCAACTCCTGTAGCATAATAGGAGACATACCCCATCGTCATCATAAATAAGAGATTTGCTGTAGGAGCTAAACTAAAAACAAACAACTGCCAATTTTTCGAACGATTATACTTAATCTCGCGTTCTTCTTTTGTTAAATCGCTATCTTTCTTTTTCATTATTTCTTCTCTAGTGATTGTAGACATGTTTATCCCTCTTTTCATTTTTTTGACAATCTTTTAAATCACTTCACTTGCTTTTATTGTAAAGTAATGCTTTCCATCTTCTACTTGATAGGATTTACCATTTGGGAGCTCTATAAGTGCAGAACTCGGTGTCTCAAAAATAAATTCAATAGTATCATTTTTATAATTCCAAGCGGATTTTATCATCCCATTTCTTGATAAATAACTTCCTGAAACAGAACCAATTCTAGGGTCTGTGTAAGGCTTGATCAGAGTTTTTTCATATCCAGGTTTCAAAGGTTTTATGCCCAGAATATATTGATAATAAAATGCTCCTACGCTTCCAAAAGCATAATGATTAAACGAAACCATGTTGGCAGAACTTGTGCTCACAGCATCTTCGTTCACTGTGCCGTCCTCGCGAATCGCATCCCAGCGTTCCCACATGGTGGTCGCTCCTTGATTGACTTGGTGCAACCAACTTGGGAAGGTTTCGTCGAGTAATAAATCGTACGCAAGCTTTGTCTCACCTGCTTCGACTAATAAGGACAGGATGAATTCTGTCGAGAAAAATCCGGTCTGCATGCCATTTCCCTTCACATGGGCAATCAATTTTTCCAGCGCACGCTCGCGGAGTTCTCCTTCCGGCAACACGTATTGGAGCGCCATAATATAACCGCCTTGATAGTCACCTAAAACCGTCCCGTCTGCTTGGAAGAACGTTTGAATATAGGCCTCGCGGACTTTTTCCAAATAGGATGCATAACGTATTGCATCTTCTGCATAGCCAAATTTTTCTGCTAATTCAGTTATGATAGCCAAGTCATTCACGATAAAGGAATTGGAAACCGGTCCGTGGTTGCCTGCCATCCAGACAATGTCTTTTCCATGCATCAACCAATCTCCTAGGTTCGGCTCCAACCAAAGTAAATCGTCACCTAGTCGACTTAATTCTGCTTCGACAAATTTCTTCATGTTTGGGTAGTACTGTTTCAAATATTCTTCTGTTCCATACTGTTCATGCAATAGTTTTGGCACGATGGTGATGGCATTGCCCCAGCCTAGCATGCTGAGGAATCCAATCCCGGTCGGACCATTCGCTGGAATTGTCGCGCCGATGTAGCCCTCTGAATTATCTAATTGGCTGTAATGGATGTCGCGCAAAAACTTCTGCCAAAAAACTTCCGTGTCGTAGTTGTATGCACCCGTCCGAGCAAATACCTGCCCGTCCCCAGTGTACCCTTGACGTTCGTCCCGCTGCGGGCAGTCGGTCGGCACTTCTACATAGTTCGACTTTTGCCCCCATAATTGATTTTCATATAAGCGTTGAACTTTAGCGTTACTCGTTTCAAACGTACCGGTTCGTTTCATTTCACTGTAAATTGCGCGTGCTTTGATGAGTCCAGGCTGGTATGCCACTCCATCGATTTCCACATAACGAAAACCCATGTACGTAAAGGTCGGGCGATAAATTGGCGAATCGGGCGCGAGCGTGACTACTAATTCGGCTTTCGCCTCGCGTAGGTTCTCGGTGTATAAAGAACCATCTGTTTGCAAGATCTCCCCATGCCGAATCTTTATCGTAGTTTTTTCGCTTAAATAACTTGGATCGATTTCCAATATCCCAGCGAAATTCTGTCCAAAATCCAAAATGGTTTTACCATCTATTTCGGTGACATGCTGTACGTGCATTTCATCTTGCAATTTAACTGGGATCAGCGTTTTTTCTAAGTTTTCCGGAATTTTCCCGGTATAATTTTGTGCCGTTCCGATTCGTTGTTCTGTAGCGGTTGCGTCATAAATTTCGCCGTCATAAAATCCAGCATAACGATATTTGGACGTATATTCCTCCACTTTTTCGTCGGACACAAATTTCTCTTCGGTTCCATCTGCATACGTCACCTGCAACACCCAGGAAATAGCTGTTTGTTCTCCGTAAATTTTGGTCAGATTTTCATGGGTGAAACGACCGGCATACCACCCTTGACCTAACCAAGCATCAAGCTGATTATCGCCTACTTGCAGCTGCGCTGTTACATCGTACGTTTGATAGAACAAATCACGATGGTAGTAAGTAAAACCGGGTGCAAAGAGCTGTTCGCCGACCTTTTCGCCATTTACATTCATTTCATAAATACCTAGAGCAGTCGCAGTTAAGGTCGCAACTTGTATCGGCTGCGAAATTTTTATGTTCTGGCAGAATCGATGAACTTCTCCTTCTCGGTATTCATTTTGATTGGAAGTGATAAAATACTGTTTCAATTTATTCAACGGGCATCTCCCCCTCCTTCTTCACTTGAATTAACTTTTTATTCAATAGGTTCACGCGATTTTGATTGAAGAACGTACCATCCGGAGACATGCTGACCAATGTATCGATCTTCATATTTTTCATCATGCCGTACATCGGAATTTGAGTCAGGTCGCCCATTACATCAATCACATGTTGCCGCGTTTCCTCATGAGTCATCAGCTCTTCTAAGGTGTCTCGGGTTGAATAGACGCCATCTGGAATTTCCACAGCTTCTGCCTCTTCTTCAACAGCAGGAACTTCAAACCAATTTTGAACATTTTCTCCTGCTTCTTCTACTGGAGCACGATATGCCTCTGGCTCCGTTTCTACTTGAATAATGAGCGATTGGTCTTTGATTTCCTTCGACTCGTTTGTTGCTGTTGCAACGAGCCAGTTTTCTCCTTTTTCAAGCGGTACGTGTTCAAACAACGCAATGCCGTTCGTCACTTCAACAGTAGCTACTTTTTGACTGTTGACTGATAGCGTCACGGATGGACAGTTTGTATAAACCTTTATCGTTGTTGTTTCTCCACTGCGCTCGATATAACGCTTGCCAGCTAGATGAACAAATGGTTCGGTCGACCAGTTCGCTTTATAGAAGTAGAACGCATCTTTTTTTATTTGTCGGTCAAACGTGACCAAACCTTTATTGTTGCGTCCTTTTACGCCACCTTCGTCGCGAATATTGGCTCCAAAATCAAACATGTTCCACACATATGTGGCCCAAAGGAACGGTCGGGCGGAGAATATTTTCCATACTTTTTCATGGAACAAAGCATGATACTCTTCGGTATAATCTTGAACGACGGGATTAGCAGAGTGGTATTCCACAATTCCCTCCGCTCCATATTCGGTAATCGCTAGCGCAGTCGTTGGATTTAAGTGATGGTAGTGATCAATCCAGTCAGCAAAATCTTCGGCCTTGCCCATGTACCAACCATAATATTTGTTAAAGCCAATAATGTCGGTGATGTAGTTATATTCGTCTTCATCATCAACTGTGAGAACATTTGCCATTGTGGTCAGGCGCGTTTGGTCTTCTGTCCGAGCCAGCGCATCCAGTTCCTTCACCAACTTCCTCGCAATGCCTTCATTAGCCGCATCGATCTGGATTTCATTTTGAATGCCCCAAAAGAAAATCGATGGATGGTTATAGTTTTGTCTGATGAGTTCGATGAGCTGCTGTTTCGCGTTTTCACCCGGGTTTTCTGCTTTTGACACTTCAGTAATGAAGGGAATTTCTGCCCAGACGACCATTCCTTCTTGGTCACACAAATCATAAAAATACTGGTCATGCTGGTAGTGCGCCAAACGAATGGATGTCGCACCGATTTCCTTAATGAGCGCCATATCTTCTCTTTGGTCCGCTTGCGAAATCGCCCAGCCTTTTCCTTTCCGGTCTTGATGACGAGCGACGCCATTTAAGCGTAACGGTTTGCCGTTGAGAATGAATCCTTTCTCAGGATCGACCTCAAAGTAACGAACGCCAAATGGAATATCGATTCGATCGATGGTGTCGTTGAATTTCTGTAGCGAAATTTTCATTGAATATAGATACGGATTATCGTGGCCGTTCCACAAATTGGGTTCGTTGATTTTGAGAGTCAATGTCTCTTCATTTGAACCTGGTTGAATCATCAAATTTTGCCCTCGATAAGCAACGACTTTTCCTGCTTGATCCAGTACCTCTAACCAGAGACGTACGGAAGTCGGCTCGTCGGTTTTGTTTTGCAATTTCGTTTTTATTTGGAGCGTGGCCTGTTCTTCGCTCACATTTTGTTGTTCAATGAAAACACCTGAAGAACCGTAATCTTCTAAATCAATATGCACTGGAGGTACCGAAATTAGCTGGACATTACGATAAATTCCCCCATAAAAGGTAAAATCGGCACGTAACGGATAGACATCTGCATGCTCGGAATTATCGACTTTTACGGCTAGGGTATTTTTCTCACCAAACCGAATCGCTTTTGTAATATCAAAACGGAACGTAGCATAACCACCTTTATGCTGCCCCATCCACTGATCGTTGACATACACATCAGTCACGCTGTTGGCACCTTGAAATTCAATAAAAAGATGGTTCATTGCTTCATCAACTGGAATAGCCAGTTCACGCACATACCAGCCAACTCCGCGGTAATAATCATTCCCATTTGCGCCGTCATAAGCGTTCCAAGTATGTGGTAAATCAAGCTCTTTCCACTGAATATTCTTTTCGGATACTTGTTCGAGTGAAAGATTTTCCTGTATAAATTTCCAATTATTATTAATGTTTTTAATTGTACGCATAAGCTATCCCTTTCAAATCTTTTTTTCGTAAGCGCTTAACTTTTCCTTATCTTTAGTTTAATATAGATGTAAATTAATGATTGTATTTATATACACTTTTTGGTACTTATCTTTTATGAAATGAGAAAGGTTGGAAAAAATGAGACTTTTAGAAGAAAAATGTGCGATGATTGCGGATGTTTTTGATTTACCTGTTGTATTTTTCCAAAAAAATAATGAGATTCTTTTCGAAATCAAAAAAGAAAATCTCTATAATCCGTTTATCTCTGTGGAAGATGAACCGTTTCATTCAGCGAAAATTATGAATCAATATGTCGAAATTCCACGGATTCGAAAGTCAAATTTTTTGGAAAAATTTATCTTGCTCAGCGTGTCTAAACATGACGAGTTTTTGGGTACGCTTATTATTGGTCCCTGCCTATCAAGCCAAGTAGCAGAGGAGCGATTGTTGTTACTCATCAAGGAACATCACGCTTTTTCAGCTAAAGAAGAAGTGTTACATTACTACCGATCACTACCCATTTATTCAACAGAAAAGTTAGTGAAAATCGGTGCGTTTATTAGTTATTTCCTCAAAGGAACGTCCTTGAATACAACGGATATTAAAGATGATTACTTACACTCACTCACACTCGATACGACAAATAAAAGAGAAACAGAACTTGCCAATCCTATTACTTTTTCCAATTCCATTCATGAACGTAAATTCGAAAATGAAATTTTGAAAATCGTGAAAAATGGTGAAGTGGAAAAACTAGATAAAGGTTTTGTTTATAAAGAAGAGGAAGAAGTGGCGATTTATTCAAAATCCAGCCATCTCCGTTCACTGAAAAATCACCTGATTACGTTGACGGCACTGGTTTCACGTGCATCAATTAATGGGGGCTTACACGGGGAAATTGCGCTTGAAGCATCGGATCGTTATATTTTAAGAATCGAAGAAATGTATACAACGGAAGATTTGTATAAAATGACTGTAGAAATGCTACACTTCTTCACTCAAAAAGTACGTGAATCCAAAACACAACAATATTCCCTTCCCGTCGTCAAAGCGATTCACTTTATTATCAGTAACATTACGGAAGAATTGCTGCATCAACAAATCGCTGACTATGCCGGCGTGACACCGAACTATTTATCTTATTTATTTAAAAAAGATACTGATGAAACGATGTCGGTTTTCATTCAAAAAGCACGCATCGAAGAAGCGAAACATTTATTAAATACAACGAGTGCTTCAATTTCAGAAATTAGTGAATTACTGGCGTTCACGGATCAAAGTTACTTCACCAAGATTTTCAAAAAGCATCAAGGCGTAACTCCGAATCAATATCGGAATTAAAAAGAGCAATCAAATGCTGAATAAAAAAGGAGACAAACTTTTTCGTTTTACGAATGAGTTTGTCCCCTTTTTTGAATTTGGGGACAAACAGCTCGATTGCACGCATCTGTATGTCCCATTTTCGCAAAAATGGGACATACTCAAGTTTTTTTTGCTTGAGTTTGTCCCGTTCTGATTATTTTAATTTTTCTGCTATGATAGCTGCTGCTTTTTTCGGCATGACACGATAAAACAAGTCCATTAATTTCGAGTCGTTTCCGACAAAGATACGGTATTTATCATTTTCCATTCCGTCTAGGATGATTTTAGCAGCTGCTGGCGCGGTGGTGATTTTGTTTGCCATTTCTTCATTATCGCCTGCGCTTGGTCCGCGATCGACTTGGGAGTTCTCCATAATGTTGGTGTTAATCGCTCCAGGGAATACCACACTGACGCGGATATGTGTATCCTTTAATTCAGAATGCAAGCCTTCAGTCATCAACTTAACCGCTGCTTTTGATGCGCCGTAAATCGATTGTCCAGGTACTGGTAAGAATCCTCCCATACTCGAAACGTTCACGATATGGGCTTCGGTGTTTTTCTCGAAATATGGCAGTAAAGTTTTCACCATATACACCGTTCCGTAAAAGTTGACGTCCATAACAAAGCGAATTTTTTCCATATCGATTTCTGAAACAGGCACAAACGGTTGAATTACACCGGCATTATTGATTACACCATCCAGCGAACCGTGCGCTTCAATAACATTTTCGGGTAATTTTTGAATAGCTGTCTCATCGCGAATATCTAGAATGTGCAAGGATAGGCGAGCGGCTTTATTGCCAGCGATTTGCTGGGTTTCTCTTAACGTTTCTTCGTTAATATCCACTGCGGCTACACGTGCACCGCGATTTAATAATTCTAAAACAATTTCCCGTCCCATCCCAGATCCTGCTCCGGTGACAATGATGGTTTTTTGATGTACTTTCATTTTTTCTCCCCCTGTTATACGTGTTGGTTCATGAAAGTCGAACTTAATTGCATCGATTTGATGGCGGATTTGTCAGCCCAATTTTGGTGGCTCTCCAAGACGATTGCTTCCACGCCATAGTTTTTGGCAATCGCAACGTACTTCTCCAAATTCATATTT
>DATGSY010000135.1:0-3940 GCA_035302125.1 Atopostipes sp. | reverse complement strand
GATGAAGCGATTTAATAAGAAAAAACCAACTGGTATGTTTGTTCAACCGTTGATGGATTACAATCCAGATGAATGGGCGGCTATGCTGTATGCTTGGCCAGAAGATTTTGTAGCCGGAGATCCATTAATTACTGGGTTTGTATTTAAAACTAAAGATTATGCGAAGGAGTTTTTCAATTTATTAAGAAGCTATAACGACGGGGAAAGTATAGACGATAAAGATAACATAAAACTATCATTTATAACGGAAGATCCTGATAATTATTCTGTCTATGTTTACCCAAGTGAAAACAGGGAAAATGTAAATGAGTTTGCAGAAAAAATTAAAATTGAGCACGGGAATGAATCACAACATATAGTGGCATCATTAACAATTTGTAGATTCTTCCCCTATGATGAAAATTCATCGTTTAAAGGATTTAAAGAAAAGTATACAGATGGGACAAAGATAATAATCAATCCATATATTTTAAGAAATGGAGAACTTGAAAAAGTTGAAGGTGTAGAACCTATTTATAAAAACCATATAAAAATTAAGCACAGAAAGTTATTAGAAAAAAATGAACATGAATACCAACACATGAAGGAAATGAAAAGACACAAACGTTAAGCGCCCATTGTGGCGCTTTTTTCATGCTCAAATTTAACATTAGGAGGTAGGTCGAATGTAGATGTCAAAGCCGAATTGGATTGAAATTAGACGAGAATGGGAAACAACAAAAATCACGTTTAAAGCATTAGCTGAAAATCACAACGTACCAGAAGGCACATTAAAAAGCCGTCGAAGTCGTGAAAAGTGGTCGAGGGATGCAACTAATAAAAAAGATGCAACCATTTCAAAAGAGATGCAACCGAAAAAGAAGAATAAAGAGCCTGTTGTTGAGTCGGATAATTTAACCGATAAGCAAAGGCTTTTTTGCATTTACTACATTAAATACTTTAATGCGACCAAGGCTTATCAGAAGGCTTATGAGTGTGACTATGTATCTGCTAGAACGAACGGAAGTAGATTGCTAACAAATGCTAACATTATTTCAGAAATACAGCGCACGAAAAAAGAACAAACAAGCGGCTTGATGTTAGATGTTAAAGATGTCTTGCAGAAGTACATTGATATAGCATTCGCCGATATAGGCGATTATGTGGAAGTGGACGAAGGCGGCTTCATGGTTAAAGTTAAGCCGCTAGATCATATGGACACATCTATTATAGGAGAATTAAGCAATACAGAGAATGGCATTAAATTAAAGCTTGCTGACAAGATGAAGGCTATGGATATGTTGGCAAAATATACTGATTTGTTATCTGATAACGATAAGAAACGTTTGCAGGAAGAAAAACTCAAAACAGAGATTGCTAAAACTAAAGCCGAAACCAAGAACGAAGAAACAGGTTCAACAAAAACTATTGTTTTAACTAACGAAGAAGAAATGCGAAAAGTGATTACCGAAAGAAAGGCAGCGAAAGAAAATGAGTGATTACAACGTTGTTAAAGTAACTGACATGATTAATCCTCATTTTTATGATCTATGGCTGTCGGAACATTCACATGTTATTGCAAAAGGTGGTCGTTCATCTTTTAAATCATCTGTTATCGCATTGAAGCTAGTCGAAATAAAGTTAAGTGAACCAGATGCTAACATCATTTGCTTACGTAAAGTAGCGAATACACTATATAAATCAGTTTACAGTCAAATCAGATGGGCCATTTCTATGTTTGGTGCAGAAGATGAATTTCACTTTGGTAAAGCGCCTATGGAGATACTTCATAAAGAAACAGGAACAGGTTTCTATTTTAGCGGTGTAGACGAGCCAGAAAAGTTAAAGAGTATGAAAATACCAGTTGGATACGTAAGGGCATTGTTCTACGAGGAATTAGCCGAATTTAATGGCGTTGAGGACATTGACATTGTAGAAGATACATTCATTCGTCAAGATTTGCCGGACGGAAAGCAAGTACGGGTGTTTTTCGCATACAATCCACCACGTAATCCTTATAACTGGACAAACGAATGGACTGACAGCAAGGTTGGTAATCCTAATTACTTGATACACCATTCAACGTATTTAGATGATGAATTAGGGATATTATCAACGCAGATGCTTAATAAGATAGAAGAATACAAAAAGAATGATTATGACTATTGGAATTGGATGTACAATGGTGCTGTTATTGGTATGGGCGATAATGTTTATAACATGAATTTGTTTCAACCGCTAAAAGCATTACCTGCAGATGATCCTGTTATTTTACTAGACGCATCGACAGATACAGGGCATCAAGTGTCTGCTACTACGCATGGTTCGTTCGCATTGACTGCTAAACGTAATGTGATATTGCTGGATACCTATTACTATTCACCAGATGGGAAGGTAAGTAAGAAGGCGCCTAGCGAATTATCGAAGGAGTTTTACGAATGGCAACAGTCTATTAAGGATAAATACCGAAAGCATTTTGATATGATGACTATTGATTCGGCAGAAGGTGCTTTGCGTAACCAGATATACAAGGATTACGGAATAAGACTTCATCCAATAGCGAAGAAAACAAAAATAGATATGATTGACAACGTCCATGACTTATTAGCTCAAGGGCGTTTTTATTATTTAGATACACCAAACAACAAGGTTTTTATTGAGGAACATAAGAAATTTGCTTGGGATGCGGATAGTTTGAGAACGCCAAAGCCAAAAGTAATCGAAGTGGACGATCATACAGCAGATATGTTCGCTTATTATGTTAACGATAATTTACGAAAATTAGGATTGAAACGTTAAAGGTGGTGATACCTTGTTCAGAAAAATAATGGATTACATAAGGAAGGGGGCGATTAAAATAGGACTTATTAAGTCGATTGGGAAAATAAGTGATCATAAAGATATATCAATGAATGAAGAAATGTACAATCTGATAGATGTGTGGAAATCACTGTACAGAGGGTATTACGAGCCTTGGCATCATTTGGAGTACACAACCGTTAGCGGTACGAAAACTCGTAAAATGGACACGCTCAATATGGCTAAGGCAAGCGCTGCCGAAATGGCTTCACTGGTTTACAATGAAAAGTGCGAGATGTCCATTGGCAATGACAAAAACGAAACAGCTGAATTTATAAATGATGTATTAAAACGTAATAAGTTTGATAAGAAGTTTCAAGATTTCCTAGAGTATTCATTCGCTATGGGTGGCATGGTTATTAAGCCATACGTGGATGATGGAGAGATTAAACTATCTTTCGTGACTGCTGACTGCTTTATCCCCATTTCATGGCAAAACGAATCAATTCGTGAAGGTGTATTTATTAATGAAACGCAAAAAGGTGACAAGAAGTACACTCTTTTAGAATGGCATACGTGGGAAAATGGCATATACACTGTAACTAACGAGCTGTACGAGTCGCAATATGGCGATGACTTAGGTCGAGAGGTAAGTTTAGATACGCTCTATCCTGGACTCGATGCAGTTGTAGGCATGCCCAAGATTAAGAAGTCTTTATTTATTTATATCAAGCCGAACACTGCGAATAATATCGACATTCAATCGCCTCTAGGAATACCGATATATGCAAATGCTCTTCCTACCATGAAATCTATTGATACAGCGTTTGACAGCTTTCATCGTGAATTTAGGTTGGGGAAAAAGCGCATCATGGTCCCAGAAGCAATGATTCGTACTGTTGTAAATCCAGAAACAGGGAGATTAGAGCGTTACTTTGATTCGAGCGATGAAACATACGAAGCGTTCGCCGGAGGTATGGACAATGCAGAAATTAAAGAGTCGACAGTTACGTTAAGGGTAGAAGAACACGTATCTGCTATTAATGCATTGCTTAATCTTTACGCCATGCAAACAGGCTTTTCAAGTGGAACATTTACATTCGATGGGGAATCAATGAAAACAGCAACAGAGGTTGTTTCGGAACAATCCAAGACATTCAAA
>DATGSY010000134.1:0-3850 GCA_035302125.1 Atopostipes sp. | reverse complement strand
TGCATCGTGTTTACGAAGTAGTTGATGGCGCCGTAAAAGGTTTCGCGTGTGGTGTCGTCAGCAGATCCTAAGGGGACGACATCCGCGGTGTTGCCCATGTAATCGTTGGTGCCGATGAGGACGGTGACGATGTCGACTTGGTTAAAATCGATATTTTTTAAGTCTTCGTAGTGTTGTTTGAAAGCGGGGGTGTAGTTTCGATCTTCTTGGATGGCGCGGTCTTGCACACTGAAATCTCTTGATATAACGGCATCGATTAAGTTGGTGAGCGAGAAGGGTTCATAGGCTGCATACGGATGATAAGCTAAGCGCGTGCCTTTAAAGCCCATGTTCTGCACGGACATGCCGGTATTTTGGGCAATAATGTCGGGATAATTCCCAAATTCGGTGACGGAGTCCCCAAATGCGACCATGACTTTTCCTTGTAAAATGGTTTGTTCTTCTGGATTGGCTGAGACGGTGGTACTTTTATGTTCGGGTAGGGAGGGTTCAGATGACAAAAAGTGGTGTTCGATTGTAAAGGTAAGCGTTGCGACGACGACGAGTGGAAGGGCTAAGCGACGAAAAAAAGGAAGTGTTTTTTTCATAGGCATTCAATCTTTCTTGTGAAGTCATTTGTTTTTTATATTATAAGGGGAGTGAGTGTTTCTGTAAAGGAGAAGTTGGATATCCCCTTCTTGTAAGACTTTTTAAATGCTTTAAATTCGTAAGTTTATATGGATTTAATAAAAAATTTATCTGCGATTTTTTTATTTTTAATTTTGTTTTAATGTCATTCGTTTTACTTTCAGTAAAGAAGCAAGGTATAACAGAAGGGAGAAAACGCTTTCTATTCGATCGGTACAAGAACTAAAAAACATAAGGGGGAAATGAACATGTATAAAAGAAAACTATTGGGTGCTTTTTCTTTAGTAGCCAGTTTTTTTATGTTGGCGGCATGTGGAGATGATGAAGCGGCAGAACAAGTGACTTTATATGTTTCGGGTGATTCATCGGAAGGGAACGCTTATGCAAAGATGGCTGAAAAATACGAAGAAGAAACAGGCGTTTATGTTGAAGTGACGGATGTACCTTATGATGATTTAGAAACAAAAGTAACGACCGCGGTACAAGCGGATGATGCGCCAGATGTGGTCCGAATTTCCGGTGTAAATCCAGATTGGGCAGATTATTTAATGGATTTATCGGACATTGCCGAAGGGTCGAAAACGATTGAGTCGATGACGGTAAGAAACGAAGAGGGAATTGTTCATGCAGTACCGACAGATCTTACGGCAGTTGGGATGTTTGTGAATAATGAATTATTTGAGGAAGCGGGCGTGAGTTACCCGACTTCTGAAGATGAAATTTGGACTTGGGATGAGTTTTTGAGTAGCGTTGAAGAAGTGAAAGACAACACCGACGCTCGCTTTGGGTTTGTGATGGACAGTTCAGATCACCGCCTCCGTGCGTTTATTTATCAGCATGGTGGAAAAGACTTTTTCTTAAATGACGAAGGAACCTCCTATGAAACGGATGAGGCTTCTTTGGAAGCTGTTGAGTTATTTTATGAGTTAAATAATAATGGAATGCTGCCAAAATCGGTCTGGACAGCCAATGAGGATGCAGGGGCAATGTTTAAGAGTGGACAAATTCCTGTTTATATGTCTGGAAGTTGGCAAATAAAAGATTTTTCCGAGAACCTTCCGTTTGAATGGGAAGCTGTTTATATGCCGTACGAAGAATTGAGAGCTACGAATATGGGTGGAAACTTTATGGTTGGTTTTGAAAACGGTTCAAATCCAGAAGGTGGTCGCGACTTTATTGAATGGTTATATCAGCCAGAGAATTATGAGCAGTTGGCTATCTATGCCGGTTATATGCCAGCGTTAGAAGGTATTGCGGTGGAATACGAAGGTGGCGACGATGTGCAAAAGGCTTATGATCTTTTTAATGAAGAAATCGAAGCTTCAGATGATATCGCCGGCAAACAAACTGCGGAAAGTTTAGAATTGTCACTAAAAGGAATTTCGCCTATAGGGGGAAGTACCTATGCGGATTTAATTCGACAATACTTAAATGATGAAATTGATTTAGATTCTGTGACGGAACAACAAATTGATAATTTAAATAAAGAACGTTTAGAACAGTAAAATGAATAAATATCTAAACTGAATTCTACCTGTCTTAAGGGATAGGTAGAATTTAATCTATCTTCTTCAATAGTTTGATGGATTTAAATAAAAGAGGAGGGGAAAGTTTGATGGTCTCTAAACTGAAGAAAAGTAAATGGCCACTTGTTTTTACGGGAACAAATATTATCTTGTTTTTAGTTTTTTTTCTAACACCTGCTGTTTTAGGTTTTTATTATTCTTTGACGGATTATAAGGGGTATGCGACGGCAAATTTTATAGGTTTTTCGAATTATATTGAGCTTTTTGAAGATCCGACTTTTTATAAGGCTTTGTTTCGTACGTTTCGCTATATGCTGACGATCGTTCCACTTAATTACATAATTTCATTAAGTGTTGCTTTGTTGATGAATAGTGAACACACGAAAGGCAGAGCAATTGGACGGGTGATTATCTTTCTTCCTTGGACAATTTCTGGAATTATTGCAGGGGTTATTTGGAAATGGCTATTTGGGGAGCACTTTGGGTTTATTAATTATATTCTCCAAGTAATAGGCGGAGAGCCTGTTGCTTGGTTCACCAATGCGAACGCTGCTTTGTTTGTTTTAATTATTGCGGGTATTTGGGGCGGAACAGCATTTAATATGTTACAGTTTTCAAATAGTCTTAAAAATATTCCACGATCTTTTTATGAAGCCGCAGATATTGATGGCGCGAATAGTTGGCAGAAGTTTCGCTACATTACGTTGCCGGCATTGAAGCCGACTTCTTTTATGATTATTTTACTGAGTTCAATAGGGGCGATGAAAGAATTTGCGTTGGTCCAATCCTTAACAAATGGTGGACCAGGGACGGAAAACGTCTTTATCGTGCAGTATATTTATCAAACCGGTTTTGAAAGAAATCGTGTGGGGTATGCTAGTGCTGCTTCAATGATTTTATTTGTGGTTTTATTGATACTCGGGCTTTTACAGTTGCGAATAGGGGGTCAAAGTAATGACTAACCAAAAGTATAATCTAGGAAAATTACATGATAAAACGGCAACGATTTTACTCACTATTGCTTTAGTTATTGTTTGTTTACTGTGGTTATTTCCTTTGCTGTGGTTTATTTTGAGTTCTTTTAAGCCAGGCTCTGAGTTATTTAGTTATCCTTTAAATATTTTCCCACAAGAGCCGACCGTTGATAACTACACGGATGCTTGGCATACGATGAATTTTCCACGTTTATTTATGAACACGTTAATCTCGACGGTTGTCACTACTTTCTTGACCATCATTGCTAGTGCGACGGCTGGGTATGCCTTCGCAAAATACGATGTAAAATGGCTTCGTTTTTTCTTTATTTGTATTATAGCCACAACGATGCTACCAACGGAGGTCATCATGAATCCTATTTTCATTGTCATTCGTCGACTAGGGCTTTATGACAATTTAGCGGGGATTATTATTCCTTCAATTAATACGGCTACGGGGATTTTCATGTTTCGGACGTTTTTTGTTTCTGTGCCGGATGAATTGATTGAATCGGCGCGAATGGATGGGGCTTCGGATGGGCGAATTTTTTTGAATATTATGCTGCCGATTGCCAAACCTGTGATTTTGACTTTAGCGATTTTCTCGGTGCAATGGCGCTGGAATGATTATATTTGGCCTTTGATTGTGTTGAATAAACCTAAAAATTATACGTTACAAGTGGCGATTAGAGGATTGGTGGGGGCTGAAAATATTAATTGGAC
>DATGSY010000133.1:0-2374 GCA_035302125.1 Atopostipes sp. | reverse complement strand
GTGGCTGTGGCAACGATTTTAGTCGGCTCGGGTTTAGGTGTTTTATATTCAACAATTAACCCTTTTGCGACAGGCATTGCTTCGGAAATGGCGGGCATTTCGATGGCGGATGGCATCGTTGTACGTCTCGTATTTTTTGTGGTGACTTATATTATTGGAGCTACTTATGTTTCGCGGTATGCGAATAAAGTATTGGATGACAAAAGAAAATCCTATATGTATGAACAAATGGATGAACAAAAAGAACGTTTTACAGTAAACAACCAAATGACTGAATTGACCGCTAAACGGAGAAATGTATTGATTCTTTTTGGATTGACCTTTCTTATCATGCTGCTCAGTTTGATTCCTTGGTCGGATTTGAATGCAAACTGGACGTTGTTTGAAGATATCCATGCATGGCTAATCAGTATTCCTGTGTTAGGCAATATCATCGGTCAATCTTCTTTGCCTTTAGGGCATTGGTACTTAATTGAAATTACCATGTTGTTCTTTTTTATGTCCGTAATTGTGGCCATTTTTTACGGAATTGAAGAGAGTCATTATGTAGAAGCTTTTGTAAATGGCGCAAAAGATTTATTTGACGTTGCTTTGATTGTCGCTGTTGCCCGTGGGATTCAAGTCATCATGAATGATGGGCAGATTACTGCAACCATCCTTCACTGGGGTGAATTGGCGTTGGCGGATTTACCTAAAGGGTTATTTATCGTTTTGATGTATTTGTTTTATATTCCAATGACTTTTTTGATTCCATCGACTTCAGGGTTGGCTGCTGCAACTATGGGGATTATGGGACCACTCGGTGACTTTGCAGGGGTAGAGCCTCATTTGGTTGTCACGGCTTATCAAGCTGCGAGCGGAGTTGTAAATTTAGTGACACCAACCTTTGGTGTGATTGTGGGTGCGCTAGCGATCTCTAAAATTGAAATGACGACTTGGTGGAAATTTATGGCGAAACTTGTTGCAATCATTGTATTGGTCAGTATAATAATTCTAGTGTTTTCTGCCTATCTCGTATAAAAAATGGTATAATTGTAGAGAACACTTTCAAGTGGATCAGAATGTATAAAAAGAATATTTTAAAAGGATTATAGGTGAATTTGAAATGAAGAAACATGCATTAGTGGATTATAAAAACTTACTGGATGATAAAAACTTACTCATCCAAACAAACAACTTTACAGCTAAAGACGAACAGGTGGCGGAACTCACTTTCAATTCTAAAGAAGTGGTCCCTGGGACTTTATTTGTTTGTAAAGGTCTTAATTTCAAAGAAGCCTATCTAGAAGAAGCGATTGAACGTGGGGCGATTGGGTATGTCAGTGAAGAAGCATATGATGCAGGAGCTGACGTACCGGCATTGATTGTTTCTGATATTCGTGTTGCGATGCCTTATTTAGCCGATTTATTTTTTAACTCTCCAAGTAAAAAGTTGCGCTTGATTGCGGTTGGAGGAACCAAAGGAAAAACGACTACAACGCATTATACAAAAGGAATTTTAGACGCCTATTTGACCAGCCAAGGAAAAGAAAAGTGCGGAATGCTGTCTTCGATTACGACATTTGATGGGCGAACAGATGCGCCAGCGGTAAATACGACTCCTGAGGCGATTGAACTCCAAAGACATCTAGCCAATGCAGTGGAAGCGGGCTTGGAATATATGGTCATTGAAGTTTCCAGTCAAGCCTTGAAGTACAATCGTGTGGATTGTTTAGAGTTTCATGTGGGGATTTTCTTAAATATTGCAGAAGATCACATCAGTCCTTTAGAACATAAAGACTATGAAGACTATTTCCAATCAAAAATGAAGATGTTTGAACAGACAAAAGTAGCCGTTGTAAACAAAGACGCCGATGAATATAAAGCCGTTCGGCCTTATGCTGAAAATGCAGAAAAAGTGCTCACTTACAGCATAAAAGATGAAATGGCTGATTACTTTGGTTATGCGATTGACAGTAAGATTACTGGGACAAAGTTTAAAGCGAAAAGCGGGTCATTTGATGAAGCGTTCCGTCTGTCGATGCCTGGAAGTTTCAATGTGGAGAATGCCCTTGCGGCGATTGCTGTAGCAGATACTTTTGAAATTCCTGTTGAACATGCACAAAATGGGCTGACGAATGTACAGGTATCTGGACACATGGAGACTTGGGAAAGCAAGGATGGCTTAATTACAGCTATTGTAGATTATGCGCATAATAAATTGAGCTTTGAAAAATTATATCCAGCGATACGACAGGATTACCCAGACCATCGAATTGTAGGTATCTTTGGAGCACCTGGTGGAAAAGCACGTAATCGCCGGGAAGAATTGGGCTCTATAGCAGGTAAATATGCGGATGAAGTGATTTTGACGATGGAAGATCCGGATATTGAA
>DATGSY010000132.1:0-5086 GCA_035302125.1 Atopostipes sp. | reverse complement strand
GTCCCTGCGACTGGCGCTAGAATTTCAGAAACAGATTTTACCGATTCGACCGTTCCTAACTCATCGCCTTCGTTCAGTTCGTCGCCTTCTTCTGGAAGCTCCACAAATACAACATCGCCCAGTTCGTCTTGTGCGTATTCGGTAATCCCTACACGCACTCGATGTGTATCTAAAATTTCCACCCAATCATGATCTTCTGTGTAAAATACTTCTGCCATTTTCACACGCTCCTTTTTTATGTCTTAACGTCTTAACCAGTCTTTTTTGACTAATTCGGCTGGTACTAATTTGTTTCGGATTTCAATAAACACTTCGTTGCCCAATTTGGCGTATTGTTTATCGATTAATACGAAGCCAATTGCTTGTTTGAAAGTTGGACTCATCGTCCCTGAAGTTACTTGCCCGATTTCAGTTCCATCTTCTAATTTCACGGGCATTCCTAGACGGGCAATTCCTCTTTCTTTGAGCTCAAACCCTCGTGACTGACGTCTCTTTTCTTGTTTCTTGTAGGTTTCAAGCGCTTCTTTCCCAGGATAATCCGTATCTTTTTTGTCGCCTGTTTTAACCGTAAAGCCTATGCCGCCTTCAATGGGGTTGATGTCTTCCGACAAATCATTGCCATAGAGAGGGAGTCCCGCTTCTAATCGTAAGGTATCACGAGCCCCTAAACCACATTCTTGGATGTCAAATTCTTCACCGGCTTTCAACAAGGCCTGCCAAATTTCCAGTTGTTGGTCAAAAGGGACATACAATTCAAACCCTTCTTCTCCCGTATACCCTGTTCGTGAAATGGCTACTGAATGCACATCCGCTACTGTTTGGTCTGCTAGATAGTGGTACGATTTGAGTTCCGCTAGGTTTGCATCCGTGACTTTTTCTAAAACTGCTTCTGCTTTCGGTCCTTGAATCGCAATCAGGCCGATCTCATCGGTCAGGTCTTCAATCGTCACTTGATTTCCTTGGTTGTGCTGCTTGAACCATTGTAAAATTTTATCGGTATTCGCCGCATTTGGTGTAAATAGAAACGAGTCCCCTGCCTGTTTGTAGAAAATGACATCGTCTAATGTTCCGCCATCTTCATTGGTGATTGCGGTATACATGGCTTGATGATCGGCAAGGTTTGAAGCATCGTTTGTGATGATACTATTTACAAATTCAAGTGCATGCTCCCCTGTAACACGGATTTCACCCATGTGGGCCACATCAAATAAGCCGACGCTTTCTCTAACCGTTTCATGTTCTTCCGTTAGTTTTGTGAATTGAATCGGCAGAGCCCATCCACCAAAATCTGTTAATTTTAAATGTTTTTCTACATAATATTCATATAAAGGTGTTTTCTTTAACCCTTGTTCATTTGTATCCGGCATACCATCTGTCCTTCCGTTCGTTCCAATTTCATCGAAAATAGAACGGCTCTTTATGAATTCATCATAGCATATTCTGAATCTTTAGTTCAATTGCATTTACGTTTGCTTTTTGGTTTGTAATTTCACGGCTTTGATGACCTGAGCGGCGAGCACGGAAGTCGTTACTGCTCCGACTCCACCAGGTACGGGTGAAATGGCGGATACATATGGCCGCACCTTTTCAAACTGCACATCTCCGGTAATTTTCCCGTCTTTATAGCCATAACCGACATCAATCACAACTGCATTTTCTTTTACATGGCTTACATCTATTAACCCTAGAGCCCCGGTCGCTGAAATGAGAATATCTGCTTGTTTTGTGTACTGTTTGATGTCTTTTGTATAGATATGTAAATTTGAAACCGTTGCGTTTCGATTGGACAACATAATCGACAAAGGTTTCCCGACCACTGCACTGCTGCCAATGACTACAATATCTGCCCCTTCGATGTTGTAGTTATAGTAGTCTAAAATTTCCAAAACCGCTTGTGGTGTACTTGGAACCAGTGCTTTTTTGTTTCCCTCAATTAAATAGCCTAAATTCATCGGATGGATTCCATCCACATCTTTATTAGGATCGATATGGCTGGAAATATCATATCGCGAATGGCCTTTGGGTAATGGCTGCATAATAATAATGCCGTGAATGGATTGATTGGTATTTAATTGTTCAATGGTTTCTAATATTTCTTCCGTCGTAGCTGTTTCTTCTAACTGGAATGTCTCTGCTTCAATCGAAGAATCTTTCATTGCTTTTTTTGCACTTCGTTCGTAACTCATAGAGGCTTCGTCATCGCCCACTCGTAAAATGGCTAGTTTAGGAATAATGCCTTCTGCACGCAGCTTTTCGGTTTCCATTCGTGCGTGCTCGCGGAGGGCTTGTCCGACTTCTTTTCCATTTAAAATTCTAGTCATGCACTCTCCTCCTTCTGTCCTTTTCTATCACATTTCTATTATAGATAATTTTAGGTGTGTTCGCACTCTTTGGGCGCAGTTAATTTAGATTTCTTCGAAAAAATCGATTATTTTTGATTATTTTAGGTTTGTTGTTTTTTAAATGGATTTCACAACAGTAAATTCGATTTACTCTTTTTAAAATCGATTTCGAAACAGTAAATTCGATTTACTCGTCTTAAAATGGATTTCGAAACAGTAAATTCGATTTACTCGTCTTAAAATGGATTTCACACGAGCAAAATCTGTTTGTACTTTTCTATTTCAATTTCGCACGAGCAAAGTCATTTACCGAAGGGGAAACTACACATAAAAAAACCTCCTGCAAGAGTACAGGAGGAAGTTGTATAGTTATGATTAAACTTTTTGTCGATCTAAAACTGTTTTTAAGAATTGGCCGGTGTAGCTTTCTGGAACTTCTGCAATTTCTTCAGGGGTTCCTGTGGCGACTATCGTTCCACCGCCATTTCCACCTTCTGGTCCTAAGTCGATAATGTGGTCTGCCATCTTAATCACGTCTAGGTTGTGTTCAATGACTAAAACGGTGTTTCCATTTTCGACCAATCGATTCAACACTTCCAGTAAACGAGCGATATCGTGAGTGTGTAAACCGGTTGTCGGCTCATCTAGAACATAGAAGTTATTTCCTGTTTGAATTTTTTGGAGTTCACTGGCTAGCTTCATTCGCTGCGCTTCTCCACCTGACAGCGTCGTTGAAGATTGGCCAAGTCGAATATAACCTAAACCTACATCGTAAATAGTTCTTAATTTACGTTCTATTTTTGGAATAGCACTAAAGAAATCGAGCGCTTCTGTAACGGTCATGTCTAAGACATCCGCAATAGATTTGTCTTTATATTTTACTTCCAATGTTTCTGAGTTGTATCGTTTTCCATGGCAAACTTCACATGGAATGTAGACGTCAGGTAAGAAGTGCATCTCAATTTTCTTGATGCCGTCCCCTTTACACGCTTCACAACGCCCGCCTTTTACGTTGAAACTAAAGCGACCTTTCTTGTAGCCGCGCATTCTCGCTTCGTTCGTTTGTGCATATAATTCTCGAACGTCGTCGAATAAGCTGGTGTAAGTTGCCGGGTTACTTCTTGGTGTACGTCCAATCGGGCTTTGGTCGATATTGATGACTTTTTCGATGGATTCATATCCGCTAATTTCATCAAATTTACCCGGTTTGTCCGTCGCTCGACCAACCACTCTTGCGAGTGCTTTTTTCAAGACATTGTTGACCAAGGAAGATTTTCCAGATCCTGACACGCCTGAAACAACGGTGAACTTGCGAAGTGGAAATTCCACATCGACATTTTTCAAGTTATTTTCTGCTGCACCCGTTACTTTGACCGCGCCATGATCTTCAGATCTTCTTTCTTTTGGAATTTCAATCCTGCGGTCGCCCGATAAATATTGGCCAGTAATCGAGTCTTTATTTTTAGCCACTTCTTCTGGGGTCCCTGAAGCGATGATTTCTCCACCGTTTTCTCCAGCCCCTGGGCCAATGTCAATTAAATAATCGGCTTCTCGCATTGTGTCTTCATCATGTTCTACAACAATTAACGTATTTCCTAAATCACGCATTGTTTTTAACGAATTGATTAACCGGTTATTGTCTCGTTGATGTAAACCAATGGAAGGCTCATCCAAGACATACATGACACCCGTTAGGTTTGAACCAATTTGAGTCGCTAATCGAATCCGTTGGGCTTCTCCCCCCGACAACGTGCCCGCCTGTCGACTAAGGGTGAGATAATCTAAACCGACATTTCGTAAAAAGTTCAATCGGTCTGAAATTTCTTTATGAATCGGCTCAGCAATGGTTGCATTGTTTTTTGACAATTCCAATTGGTCAAAGAAATCTAAGGCTTCGCCGACTGAAAAATCGCTGACATCCGCAATATCTAAAGCATCAATTTTTACACTTAATGCTTCACGGCTTAGTCGTTTCCCGTTACACACAGGGCAAGGAAGTTCTGTCATATACTCGCCCATTACACGGCGTGTGTAGTCGCTTGAAGTGGTATGATAACGTCGAGAAACGTTATTAATGACTCCTTCAAATGGCATATCAGAGTCCCGGACATTTCCAAAGTCATTTGTATAATTAAAATGGAATTCTTTATTGCCAGAGCCATATAAAACGATGTCTTGGTCCTTTTTCGGTAACTCTTTAAAAGGCACGTTCATATCTATATCAAACTGTTCACAAGCTTGTCTTAGCATTTCTGGATAGTAATTTGAGCTAATTGGCTGCCATGGTACAATGGCGCCTTCTTCTAATGTTTTAGTGTCATCCGGAATAACTAAATCGATATCCACGATCAATTTAGTGCCTAACCCATCACATTCTCCACAAGCACCAAAAGGCGCGTTAAATGAAAACAGACGAGGTTCTAAAGCCGGAATAGTGAACCCACAGATTGGACAAGCGTGGTGTTCACTAAAGACAATTTCTTCGCCATCAATGACATCAATGGTTGCATAGCCTTCAGCAAGTTCTAGTGCGGTTTCCAGTGAGTCAAATAAACGAGAGCGAATCCCTTCTTTGATCACTAAACGGTCTATGACCACGTCGATATCGTGCTGTTTATTTTTTTCTAATTCAATGTCTTCGCCAATGTCATACATTTCACCATCAATACGAACACGCACATAGCCATCGCTTTGAATTTTCTCAAGGACTTTTTTGTGCTGCCCTCTCTTTCCTTTGATGACTG
>DATGSY010000131.1:0-3229 GCA_035302125.1 Atopostipes sp. | reverse complement strand
ACATCAAGCATTAAACCATTCACTGAATCGAAACTTAACCGATGTGTTATCGATTGTGTTGGACGGCAAAAAGAAACTCAATCGGTATGTCGCCGCACAAGGCGTATTTGAACAGATTGCCCTGAAATTAATGAAATGATTGCTTAAGTAGACAAAATATTTAAGCCAAAGTATGAAACAAATAGGAGTGGGATTTTTGGAGAAAAAAGAAATCATTGATACGATTGTCGAAATCGAATCTCAAGCAGACGCCACTCTTCAAACATTAAGTACTTTAAAAGATGAAATTGCAAACCTCTTAGAAGAAAATCAAACGCTGCGTATGGAAAACAAGCACTTACGTGAAAGATTAGAAGAAGAGATGAAAGAAGCCAAAGAGTCGGAAGAATCCGGCGGCTTAACGAAATCCCGTTTGAATTTAGAAAATATCTATGAAGACGGCTTTCACGTATGCAATATGTTTTATGGGCAACGTCGTGTTGAAGATGAACCATGTGCTTTTTGTTTAGAAGTCATTTACGGCGAACGATAGTAATAGATCCCATTTTCACCCTGGGTTCTATTACTTTTTTGTTTTATGTAGGAAACGAGAGGATTTTAAGTCAATAGCCGCCAGTGTCGGGATATAAAACAGTATAGCGACAGTAGATGAGTCCAGCATCGGGATACTGCCAGTTATTCAGACAGTGGCGTCTCATTCCTAAAAAATTATTAGGATGTTGAAAAAATCGATCGATTTTTTCGGCGACTAAGGTTCTAGCGGATGCGAAATCAATAAAGAAGGTGAAAAAATGCTAAAAGAAAATGAACGAATCGATCAACTCATGCAATACAATTTAAAAATTATCCAAAGCCCCGATGTTTTCTCATTCTCCCTAGATGCAGTGTTACTGGGTCATTTTGCGAAGCTAAGGAACCGGGACGATCAAAAAGTGGTCGATTTGTGTTCGGGAAATGGCGCAGTGGCCTTGATGATTTCGCAGAAAACAAAAAGTCATGTCTACGGCATCGAGATTCAAGAAGAGTTAGCGGATATGGCTCAGCGGAGTGTGGCGCTGAATGGTTTGAAAGACCGTATTTCAATCGTACACCGAGATATTAAAGAAATTAGTACGGAACATTACGACTCGGTCGATGTGATTACCTGTAACCCGCCATACTTTCCGATTGAAGAAAATGGCTATGTGAATCCAAATGAGCATTTAGCGATTGCACGTCATGAGCTGCATCTGTCTTTAGATGAGTTGCTGTATAAAATCTCGAAATTATTGAAGATGAATGGAAAAGCTTATATTGTGTACCGTCCCAACCGCTTTTTAGAACTGATGGATGTGATGCGAAAATACCGTGTGACACCAAAAAGCGTGCAGTTTATTCATCCGAATAAAGAGACGAATGCGAATATGGTCCTTGTCGAAGGGATTAAAGATGGAAAAGAAGCGGGCTTTAAAATGTTGCCGCCGCTATATGTACACGATGAAACCGGAAACTATCGACCAGAAGTGAGGAAGATTCTTTATGGAACAGAAGGAAATAGACAGTCAGAAGAAGCCTAGTTACTTTTATGTGCTTTGGTGTAAAGACAACACGTTATATGCTGGCTATACGACAGATTTAAAACGACGTGAAAATGAGCATAACAAGGGAATTGGTGCCAAATATACGCGGCCTGCGTATCGGCGACCGTTGAAGATGATTTACGCGGAAACCTATGAGACAAGAAGCGAAGCGATGAAAGCGGAAGCGGCCTTCAAAAAATTGGTACGACCTCAAAAAGAAGCTTATCTTCGTCGAAATGACGTCGTATTTCCTTTATCGAAAAAGAGAGACTGTGTGATTAAAGAGCGAGGGAGTTTAGTATGAAAACGCAGCAAAGCTATTTTGAACATTCATTCGGTACCTTATATCTAGTGCCCACACCCATTGGTAATTTAGACGATATGACTTTCCGTGCGATTCAAACATTGAAAGATGTCGATTTGATTGCTTGTGAAGATACCCGTGTAACCCAGAAATTATTAAATCATTTTGATATTGACACGGCAAAAACGAGTTATCATGAACATAATGTGCGCGAAAAAACAGCGGAATTGGTTCAAGAATTGTTAGCGGGTAAAGACATTGCACAAGTGAGCGATGCAGGTATGCCTTCCATCAGCGATCCTGGCGTTGAGTTAGTGGCTGCAGCCGTTGAGCAGAACATACCAGTCGTTCCTTTACCAGGTCCGAATGCAGCATTGACTGCTTTGATCGCCTCGGGATTAGCGCCACAGCCGTTCACTTTTTATGGTTTTTTGAGTCGGAAGAAATCTGAATTAAATGAAGAATTGACCGACTTAAAAGACAAACCAGAGACACTGATGTTTTATGAATCGCCGCATCGCTTAAAACCTTTTTTAAAAGAATTGGTCAATGTCTTTGGGGAGGACAGGAAAGTCGTCTTAGCGCGTGAGGTTACCAAACGTTATGAAGAGTTTATCCGTGGAACAGCTAAAGAAGTTTATGAATGGGCGAACAGTACAGAGTTACGCGGCGAATTTGTCGTTTTAGTCGCTGGAAACGATCAAATTGAAGAAGAAAACTATTGGGAAGAATGGACGATTTTAGAACATGTTGAATATAAAATGACTTATGAAAAAATGTCCAGTAAAGACGCCATCAAAGCTGTTGCTAAAGAGCGGGGACTTCCCAAAAGAGAAGTCTATGCCGAATACCATCAATAGGATTACGAAAGAGTGTAGCTGAGTGCTGCATTCTTTTTTAATGAATCGTTCTACTAAAAAAATTTTACGAAAAATAAAACCAAATAAGAAACACAAGAATTGAAATCAGCACGATCATAATTACCGTGCATCCTTGGGAATATTTTACGAGTTGTTCCATAATTATATCTTCTTTTGATGTAGTTGATTCTTCTTCTAATTCGCTGTCTTTTTTATCTTCATTCATTGTTTTCACTCCATTAAAGTCGATTTCTTAACCTACTATACCAGAAAGAATAACAGCTGTTAGACTGAAAAACTCGAATGAAAAAACTCTTTTTTGAATCATTTGATACATAAAAATATCACAAGGGGTTTTTATCTCAGTTTAAAAGTGTTAAAATAGACGAGAATCTGATACTTTACTAAAAGGAAGTGAAAAGCTTAATGTTGTACAAAGCGCGTTTTTTCTTCGTCACAATGGTTGCATCCTTGTTTTTAATGGCTTGTCATGTAGACACAATTGA
>DATGSY010000130.1:0-2660 GCA_035302125.1 Atopostipes sp. | reverse complement strand
CTGCAACCTCTTCAATACCTTCTTCAATTAATATCTCATAATAATTCGCAGCTTCTTGATACTCTGCTGTCGTAAAGTATACCTCGCCTAAGGCAAATTTAATCACAGGTTCTTCTGGAACAAGTTCTTCTGCTTCTTTTAATTTTTGAATGCTGACTTCGGGTAGCTCATTTAGATGGTAATAATCTGCTTGTACCAATAAGGATTGAACATAAGAAGAACTCGTAGAATCAATGGAATGCAATAATTCAAGAGCTTCAAGTTCATTTCCTTCTTCGATTTCAATCTCAGCTAAATAAATCTTTAATTCATCATCCCCAGGGTTAACATCAATTAAATGATTATAAACTCTTTTTGTTTCTACTAAAAAGCCAAGTTGAAATAAAGTATTTCCGAGAAGATATAACGTTTCCTCATCATCTAACTCTAAAGCTTGTTGAATCAATTCATCGACTTCTTCTAATCTTCCACTTTGAATCGCTTCGATAACTTTTTCTGAATGTGTCATATGCATACCTTTCATTTCGCTCATTTTCCTTTTGTTACACACATTCTAACATAATAAAGGTCAATTTTCACTGGTTAGAGGTCATCCCTATAATGCTCTTAAATGGAGCGCTGAATAAAAATATAAACCTCCGCTTATATCAAATGGAGGTCTATACAGTACTATTCATTTTCTCGTTTGATCTCATCTAACCAAGTTTTTTCTTGATCAGTCAATTCCAATGTCTCGATTAAATCGGGACGTCTTTTGTAAGTGCGTCGCAAAGATTCCTTATGGCGCCAAGCTTCAATTAAAGCATGATTACCACTCCGAAGAACTTCAGGAACTTCCATCCCTTTATACTCTGCAGGTCTTGTATAGTGGGGATGTTCCAATAAACCGGTTGAATGGGAATCTTCTAAGATGGAAGATTCATTACCTACAACTCCCGGAATTAAGCGAACAGTCGCATCAACCATGACCATTGCGGCTAACTCTCCACCTGTCAACACGTAATCGCCTAAAGAAACTTCATCCGTGACTAACGTTCGAATTCGTTCATCGTAACCTTCGTAATGACCACAAATAAAGACTAGGTGCTCCTCTTTTGAAAATTCTTCTGCCATGGCTTGGTCAAATGACTTTCCTGCTGGATCCATCAAAATGACTCGTTTTTTAGTGTTCGGATCATTTCTTTCAATCTCTTCCATTGCTTCAAAAATTGGTTCAGGTTTTAAAAGCATTCCTGCTCCTCCACCATAAGGGGTATCATCCACAATTTTATGTTTTCCTATCCCAAATTCCCGAAAGTTTATTGGGTTAATCTCTACATATTCTCCATCAATGGCCCGCTTCACCATTGAATAATTAAAAGGACTGTCAAACATTTCTGGAAAAAGCGTTAAAATATCAATTCTCATCTTCATCAAGTCCTTCTAAAACATGGACAGTAATTTCTTTCTGTTCTGTATCCACATTTAAAATAACTGATTCTATAAATGGCAAAAGTAAATCTTTCTTGTCTGGTCTTTCTACTACCCATACATCATTCGCCGGCATAAATAAAATTTCTTTCAGACGACCAATTGAATTTCCTTCTTCATCAAGTACATCAGATCCAATCACTTGACTTTCATAATAGACACCATCTTCTAATTCAGGAAGCAAATCTTCGTCAATTTGCAACATCTTATTTTTGAAAGATTCCACGTCATTGATCGAAGAATACTCTTCAAAAGTCAATAAATCGAAATTTTTATGTTTACGATGAGATTTTATAGTGACAGGAATTCTATCATCGTTGTCCACTTCAATCACTAGCTTTGATCCAGGACGGTAACGTTCTTCTGGTTTATCAGTGATTGACTGAACGCGAACTTCTCCTTTGATTCCATGTGTATTGACTATTTTTCCAACATTTAAGTAAGTTGTCATATTAATCTCCTATTTAAAGTATTGCTTTTTTAATTTTATATACATCCCATTATACTAAAGGTTTATTTATTTTAACACAAATAAAAAAAGTCCCTCAAAATTATCTGTAAGTCAGATATTTTTTGAGAGACTATTCTTACGGACGAGTTTTAGTCGACAATTGTTAATCGAACACGTTTTGGTCCATCATATTTAACACTATAAACAATTGAACGAATTGCTTTTGCAATACGTCCGCGTTTACCTATCACACGTCCTACATCATCCGGATGCACAGATAATAAGTACTCATGAAAATCATCTGTTTCTTGAAGTTCTAAATTTAAGTCTTCAGGATGACTGAGAAGTGCCGATACAATAGTCGTGATTAAATTTCTCATTTCTTGGTCTATCATGTTCTCATCCTCTTTTTGAAACGAGAGACCATTGAGTCTACTCGTCTCTATTATTCATTGAATTAATTATTTTTCTTATTTTCTAACTTTTCGTTGTGGAATTTTTCCATCAAACCACGGTCAGAAAATAACTTACGAACTGTGTCAGATGGTTTTGCACCTTCATGCATCCATTTTAAAGCAAGCTCATCATCAATTTCAACTTCTTTTGGTTCTGAAATTGGGTTATAAGTTCCGATTGACTCAATAATACGTCCAGAAATTGGTGCACGTGAATCAGCCACTACTACACGGTAGAAAGGACGCTTTTTAGAACCCATTCTTTTTAAACGAATTTTTACTGC
>DATGSY010000129.1:0-2944 GCA_035302125.1 Atopostipes sp. | reverse complement strand
CTTGAATTCAGAAATTGGCATACGCTTCATGTAACCATTATGAGATAGTGTGACAATAACCTCTTCTTCTTCAATGAGGTCTTCGTCCTCAATGCTTAATGCTTCACCAACCATCAATTCTGTACGACGGTCATCGCCGTATTTATCTGCAATTTCAATCATTTCTTCTTCGATGATATTGTCGATACGCTCAGGATTGCCCAAAATATCCGTTAAATCAGCGATCAAGGCAACCAGCTCTTGGTACTCATCTTCAATTTTCTCACGTTCTAGACCCGTTAAACGAACCATACGCATGTCTAAAATCGCTTGCGCTTGTCGGTCACTTAAATCATATTGCGACATTAAAGCTTCTTTCGCAATCGCTCCCGTTTCTGATTCACGAATAATCGTAATAATGGCATCAATGTGATCAAGAGCCGTACGGAGACCTTCTAAAATATGGGCACGCGCTTCGGCTTTTCCTTTGTCAAATTCTGTACGGCGGCGAATGACTTCACGTTGATGTTCTAAATAATAAACAATGATTTCTTTTAAGCTCAATGTGCGCGGAACGCCATTCACAATCGCAAGCATGTTGAAACCAAAAGAAGTTTGCATAGAAGTCATCTTAAATAAGTTGTTTAAAATGACAGCGGCTGAAGCGTCTCTTCGCACGTCAATCGCAATTCGCATACCGTCACGGTCGGATTCGTCATTTAGTGCAGTAATCCCTTCGATACGCTTATCTCGAGCCAACTCCGCAATTTTCTCGACAAGTTTGGCTTTATTTACGAGATATGGGATTTCATCGACGATAATTCTCTCACGGCCATTTTCTTCTTCTATTCGCGTTTTCGCACGAATTTGAATCGATCCACGACCGGTTTCATAAGCTTTGCGGATTCCTGATTTTCCAAGGACAATACCGCCTGTTGGGAAGTCAGGTCCTGGTAAAACTTCCATCAAGTCCGCTGTTGTTGCATCTGGATTTCTTAAAATGACACGACAAGCTTCAATGGTTTCTCTTAAGTTATGGGTTGGGATATTTGTTGCCATACCAACCGCAATTCCACTTGCCCCATTGACAAGTAAGTTTGGAAATTTTGCAGGTAATACTACCGGTTCAGATTCACTACCGTCATAGTTCTCACGGTAGTCTACAGTATCTTTGTTAATATCACGCAATAACTGTAGAGCAATCTTACTCATTCGGGCTTCGGTATAACGCATCGCTGCTGCTGAATCCCCATCAACAGACCCGAAGTTTCCATGCCCGTCAACTAACGGGTAACGGTAACTAAAGTCTTGGGCCATACGCACCATGGAGTCATAAATTGCAGAGTCTCCGTGTGGGTGATATTTCCCCATAACATCTCCAACAATACGTGCCGATTTTTTATGTGCTTTATCTGGTGTATTTCCTAATTCATTCATTCCATATAAGATTCGACGGTGTACAGGTTTCATTCCATCACGAACATCTGGCAACGCACGTGATACGATAACACTCATTGAATAATCCAAGAATGATTTCTTCATCTCTTGAGAAAGTTGTATTTCCTCAATTCCACTTCTATCTTCAGCCAACTTTTAATGCTCCTTCCGTTTCACTACATTCGTACTTATAAATTCATTAAATATCGATATTTTCGACATATCTTGCATTTTCTTCGATAAATTTACGACGCGGTGGAACTTTATCGCCCATTAACATCGTCATAACACGATCTGACTCTTTGGCATCATCTACATGCACTTGAGTTAATCTTCGAGATTCAGGATTCATCGTTGTTTCCCAAAGTTGATCCGCATCCATCTCACCCAATCCTTTATAACGCTGAACAGAAGGTTTTGGCGAGTCAGGAATGGTCTTTAGATACTCTTCCAATTCTTCGTCAGAGTCTAAATAAACAGATGTTTTTCCTTGTCGCACTTGGTATAAAGGCGGCTGAGCGACATAAATATAGCCCGCTTCAATCGCTGGACGCATGTAACGGAAGAACAGAGTCAATAGCAATGTCCGAATATGCGCACCATCCACATCCGCATCCGTCATGATAATTAACTTGTGGTATCTCGCTTTTTCAAGATCAAATTCTTCACCAAAGCCCGTTCCCATTGCTGTAAACAATGTACGAATTTCTTCATTCGCTAAAATACGATCAATCGAAGCTTTTTCAACGTTTAAAATCTTACCTCGGATAGGTAAAATGGCTTGGAATAAACGAGAACGGCCTTGCTTCGCTGATCCACCAGCAGAGTCCCCCTCAACAATAAAGAGTTCAGAGATTTCAGGGTCTTTTGATGAACAGTCGGCTAATTTACCAGGGAGATTACTGATTTCTAGACCACTTTTCTTACGAGTCACTTCTCTTGCACGTTTTGCAGCTACTCGGGCTTTTGAGGCTAAATCTGCTTTTTCTAAAATTTGTTTACCAATCTTTGGATTTTCCATTAAGAAGCGATCAAAATTCACTGAAAACAAGCGATCGACAATCGTACGAGCTTCAGAGTTTCCTAATTTAGTTTTGGTTTGTCCTTCGAATTGAGGATCGGGATGCTTGATACTGATAATCGCAGATAATCCTTCACGCACATCTTCGCCTAAGAAGTTGTCATCGTCTTCTTTTAAAAAGTCGCTTTTACGTGCATAGTCGTTAATGACACGCGTTAGCGCTGCTTTGAAACCAGATTCATGCGTTCCACCTTCGTGGGTGTGAATGTTATTTGCAAAACTCATTAAATTTAAATGATAACCTGTCGTATGTTGTAGGGCAATTTCTACAATAATGTCATCTTGTTCATCCGCTAAGAAAATCGGTTCATCATATAAGACATCTTTATTTTCGTTGACGTATTCTACATAGCTCTTGATTCCACCACTATATAAATATTCAACTTCTTCAACTTCTTCTTCTCGTTGATCCGTTAATTTGATAGATAAATCACGGTTTAAGTAAGC
>DATGSY010000128.1:0-8070 GCA_035302125.1 Atopostipes sp. | reverse complement strand
AAAGCATTCAAGAAGCGGTTGAGTTGGATAAATACACAGCTTTCTTGCTTTATGGAGAAGAAATGGAAGCTTTATACAGTGTGTTGAAAGAAAGAGAAAACAGTGATCATGTCTTTCATTTTACAGGCGATAAAGCACCTTTGGTTCAAATGATTGAAGCAATGACGGAATCTGGTGATGCCGTACTCTTTAAATCAAGTAACGGAACAGATTTATTGTCTGTCGTAGAAGAATTAAAAGAAGAAGAGGAATAAAACAGGTGGTGTTTTGATGATTCAAGGAATAGGCATCGATTTAGTTGAATTGGAAAGAATCGAGGCAGCTCTTTCAAGACGAGAAAATTTCTATACACGGATTTTGACCGAAAAAGAACAAATGCATTTTCGCCAATTATCAAAACACCGCCAAGTTGAATTTTTAGCAGGACGGTTTGCAGCAAAAGAAGCATTTTCAAAAGCATTGGGAACAGGTATCGGAAGTCAGTTATCTTTTCAAGACATCGAAATTTTGCCAAGTGAAGTCAATAAACCGATCGCTGTTTCTAAAGTGTTTTCAGGGACGATTCATTTATCAATTTCTCACTCAAAAACGTATGCGATTGCTCAAGTAATTTTAGAAGATTAAATTTTTAAAACAGTGCAAACATTCAGACGCCCAGGCTTCAAGGTCTGACAGCTAAACTCAGTCATTTTCAAAGAAGGGCTTAAAAAAGTGGTTGAGAATCCCAACCTGTGTGCTAAAATGGTAGTGACACATAAGAATCTTGGTTTTGGGAGGCCGCTTGAAATGTCTGAAGAGAAAAAAGAAGTCATTGTTCAAATCGATTCTGATATTTATTCAGCAGTTGAAGAATACTGTGAGTACACTGGGATTAGTGAAGAAAATATTGTGAACTACCTTGTAAGTCATTCTTTAAATGAATTTTCTAGCAATTATTATCATTTGAAAAAAGGTTATGTAGATATGGGAAACATTAATTTAGAAATCAGTGCTGAATTTACAGAATCCGAAAATGAAGCTCTTAGTCATATAGAGGATTAATGACTGGTTTCTGATTGCGCGAGGGGAGCCGGCTATATGATGAAAAGAGGAGACGTCTATTATGCGGACTTGTCACCGGTCGTAGGTTCTGAACAAGGAGGGACCAGACCCGTACTAATTATACAAAACAACGTGGGGAACAAGTATAGCCCCACAGTTATTGTGGCTGCGATTACGAGTAAAATTGACAAAAGTAAAGTTCCGACACATGTATTGATTGGGAAAGACAAAGGCCTTACTGAAAATTCTGTTGCTTTGTTGGAACAAATCCGAACGATTGATAAACAACGACTAACCGATAAAATCACGCACCTCAGTGATGAAATGATGGAAGACGTTGACCTTGCTTTAAAAATTAGTTTGGGTTTAACTTAATAGATATTACATACAAAAAGCCCTCTAAACGAAGAAGGCTTTTTCTTATTGAAAAAATGCACCATTATTCCATAGATAAAGAAGGAAAATAACATGAAATTAACGACTCGACAATTGGTTTTAAATGCCATGATGGCAGCGATTTATGTGGTTGTCACGATTTTTCTCCCATCTTATGGCGCTTTACAGATGCGGTTATCCGAGATGTTCGCACATCTGCCGATTTTTAATAAAAAATATTCTGCAGGCCTTTTATTAGGTGTTGCAATTGCCAACTTCCGGTCGGAGTTTGGTATTTATGATGTGATTTTTGGAACTTTACATACAGCGGTTTCTCTTTTCATCGTTTTTCTGTTGATCAAAGAAACCGACTCTCTCGTGAAAAAATTGATCATTAATTCCATTGTCTTTGCGGCAACGAGTTTTATTTTAGCGCTGATGGTGGCTTTCTTAACCAATGAAATGATCTTTTTCTGGAGTATTTATGCGAGTTTCGCTGCGAGTATCGCGATTGTGATGCTAGTGACCATTCCAGTCATTATCT
The DNA here is from genome assembly GCA_035302125.1 of Atopostipes sp. Classification (GTDB taxonomy): domain Bacteria; phylum Bacillota; class Bacilli; order Lactobacillales; family Carnobacteriaceae_A; genus Atopostipes. The sequence goes on along the minus strand of DATGSY010000128.1, from coordinate 6,110 downwards.
TTTTGGACAAGCGCATTCAATTCAATCAAACGATGGAGCGCTAATGACTAAAAGAAAAGTAACACGTGTTATGATGGAAAAAATATAGGAGTTTTCAAGAGAATATGGATTGAGGAGAGTAAACTTATGACAATGAAAGCTTGGACAATAAAAGCACCAGGTGGAATTGATCAGTTGGTGATTGAAGACCGGCCAATTCCAACACCAACGGATGACGAAGTGCTGATTAAAGTAGATAGTACAGCCATTAATCGAACAGATATCCTGACCAGAGAAAACCAAACGCTTGAATCGCCTTATCCCATTTTAGGCTTAGAAGTAAGTGGGATTGTTGAAAAAGAAGCGCCGAACTATCCAGAATTAAAGGCGGGCACAAGAGTTGCCGGATTGGTCAACCGCGGTGGCTATGCAGAGTATGTGGCCATGCCGGCGAATCGGGCGATGGTGATTCCAGATTCGATGTCAATGATTGATGCGGCTGCGATTCCAGAAGTCTTTTTAACGGCATATCAAACCATGTTTTGGTTAGGAGAGTTGAAACCTCAAGAAACCATTCTGGTGCACGCGGCTGGAAGCGGGGTAGGTACCGCGGCCATTCAACTGGCGAGCCGGAAAATTACCGATGCTCATATTATCGCTACTGCTGGAACAGAGCGGAAATTGGAAATGGCTCGCGCGCTTGGAGCGGACCACACCATTAATTATAAAAAAGAGGATTTTTCAAAAAAAGTTCATGAATACACCGATGGGCATGGTGCGGATGTCATTTTAGACTTTGTGGGTGCTTCTTATTGGGAGAAGAATTTGAAGAGTGCAGCAATAGATGGCCGCTGGGTGATGATTGGAACGCTTGGCGGAGCGGAAGTGGAAAAAATGTTGGTTAGTGCGTTGATGCAAAAACGCCTTTCCCTGCATGCCACTTTGTTGACCCCAAGAAGTGATGAATACAAAGCAAAATTGACGCAGGAATTTGCGAAACGCATTATTCCATTTTTTGAAGAAGATATCATCCAGCCGATTGTTCATTCCATCCTTTCATTTGAAGACTTGCCGGAAGCCCATCGTCAAATGGAAGCTGATGAGAATGTGGGGAAAATTATTCTCCAAGTAGCAGATATTTAAAAACAGTATGGAAATTTGTAAAATCTTACGAAAAACAAGAGCTTGTGATACCAAATATCCCAAGCTCTTTTGTCTGTCTATGAGAATTTAAATCTAATTTATTCTATCTGTTTTCAACGAGCATCATGTAACGAGTGGAGAGCTCCAGCAGTTATGTAAAATCAAAAAATACGTTTATAAAACAGGTGGAGGACTCCAGTATTTTTGAACGAACGTTACGAAACGAGTGGAACCTTCCACTCGTTTTGAAAAACAATTATAAAGATGGTGGAGAGTAAAATCTAGTCATTTTCTTATAAAGTATTCAAAAAAATAAGATTCAAATCAAGAAAATAAGAAAATGGCATCGAACAGACGAAAATATTAATGGATGAAATTTAATCCACAAATTTCATCATTTTACTTTTATAAGCTATGCGTGCTTAAAGCAAAAAATATGGTGCCATTGAATCATTGATTCAAAAGCACCATAAATGATAAGATAGTTCTTTATAAGGCAAAAGTTCGTTCAGTAAAAGAAAGAACTTAAGCATTATCGCGAAGGTTTTCGACTTGTAGAACGCGATAATCTCGGCGGTCGAGCAATTTTGAAATGTTTTCGACATCTTCTGCCGTTGCATTTGGATCTAACGTCATAATGGTTCGACGAATAGGACCACTTTCGACATCAAGTGTAATACAGCTCATAATATCGCTATAACGGTTTACGTATTTCGCAATATTTGCTAAGTCACCCTTTTCACCAGCAGAAGCAATGGTAAGCACATAACTTCCTTTATTTAAATTCCAAGACTGTTCCAATAATTTTAACAATGCACTATGTGTTAAAATACCATAGAAATGGTCATTTTCATCTAGTACAGTGATATATGGTAAGTCTTTAATCATAAAGAAAATCGTATAGAATGAAGAATAAGTATGAACAAATTTTGTTGCATTCTTTAGTAAGTGAGTAACTGGAAGCGACATATCTTTACCTTCAGATTTATGTTTATAAATGTGCATACGGTAAATGTTGCCACGATATATGGTTCCTGTTTCGTCTAAAATCGGAACACAGCGGTAACCATATTCTTCCAATAACTCTAATGCTTCTTCTAATGTAACTGTTTCAGGGACAGTACGGACTCGAGTCTTCGCAAGAGATAATTCCTTAATTAACATTGTAACTCTCCTCTCTAGGAAATAATGATTAAATTACAATTATAGTATAACAAACTTTTCTAATACTTAACACATAATTCAAAAAAATAGAAAATAATTTTTCAACGAAAGAAGTGATAAAGATGGTTAAGAAAAATGAAATGATGGATCGTCCTGTTATAAATAATGACGTTCGAGAGTTTTTAAGAAGCGACCAAAAGCAATTAACCGGACATTTAAAAGAAATGCAAGACATGGCAAAGGAAAACCGTAATCCCGTGATTCCCCATGAAACAGTCACCTTTTTAATTTGGTTGTTTGATCAAATCCAACCAAAGGAAATACTAGAAGTCGGAACGCACTTCGGTTTTTCGGCGAGTGTCTTTGCGGAGTATACAAAAGCAAACATTAAAACGATCGAACGTAACCCTGAAATGATTGAACGAGCGAAAGCAAACTTCAAAGACTTTGAACTCACAGAACGAGTAGAAGTGCTCGAAGGGCAGGCGGAAGATTGGTTAGCTAAATTGCCAAGTGAATCTTTTGATTTTATTTTTATGGATAGCGCAAAAGCAAAATATTATGATTTCTTCCCAGACTGCATGCGTGTTTTGGAAAATGGAGGAGTTTTAGCGGTGGACGATGTCTTACAGGGCGGAACCATTCTTCAGCCAACCGAAGAAATCCCAAGAAGAGTGCGTAAAATTCACAAAAAATTAAATGCCTTTTTAGATGTCGTACTCGATCACCCTGCACTTCTCACAACGCTATTGCCACTCGGTGACGGTTTATTGCTAATTACCAAAAAAGAAGATTATGACTTTTCGTTTATGAAAGAAGAGCTTTAAAAATTAATTCATAAAAAGCACGAACTTTTTTAAAAAAGTTCGTGCTTTTTTAATACAATCATGTATAATTCACTCAACTAAATAATTAAAAGTATGAAATAAACTATAAAAAAATTAAACGAAACTTCGATATCACTCTTGAACAGATGAATACAATAAAAAGAAGTGGAAGCGATGACAATGCATCTGAGTTTGAGTCTATTTTGCTGAAGGGGATTATTTAATGCAGGGAATTACTTTAATATACTTTTTTATGTACGGTACAATTCTGGGATCATTTTTTAATGTTGTTGGTTTACGTGTACCAACAAATACATTGTTTAAATATCAACGCTCTTATTGCGACACATGTAAACGAACCTTATCTTGGTTCGAGTTAATTCCAATATTCTCTTATGTTTTTCAAAAAGGTTTTTGTCGTAAATGTCATGAAAAGATATCACCGCTTTATCCACTGATGGAAAGTTTGACCGGATTTTTATTTGCTTTTACGTATTTAACATTCGGTTGGAGTTCTGCATTAATTTTAGGTCTTCTTTTAATTTCTATGATTATACCGATTACAGTTTCTGACTTGGTTTACCAAAAAATACCGAATAAAATACTCTTGTTTTTTGTCCCTTTATTTATTTTCTATCAAATCCTTTATCCATCTGTTTCGTGGGGAAGTTCCCTTACAGGCGCAAGCTTTGCATTTATTCTCACTTTTTTAATTATCCTTCTTTCAAAAGGAGGCATGGGGATGGGCGATTTAAAATACTATACCTTATTCGGATTTATTTTTGGGTTCCCACAATTTTTACTTTTATTCTTTTTATCAACCGTTTATGGAACAATTGCTGGGCTCATTCAAATGAAGGTTAAAAATACTGGACGAAAAACAAAAATTCCCTTTGGCCCTTATGTCGGCTTATCCGCTTTGACGGTCTTTTATTTTGGTGAAGAAATGATTCAATGGTACATTCAATTATTTTACAGATAGCGTTATTTTGGAGGAAATCAACATGTTTTTTAATTCAAAACCCAATTTATACTTACAATTGCTCGATCGCAGCATACGCTACTTAGCAGTCGACGCAAAAAAATCAATCGATTCTTGAACAAGGTGAAGTAGTCTTTGAAAATGCCATTCTAGAAGAAGGACATATTACCAATGCTTCTTTAATAGAGACTCGATTAACTGCTCTAGTCAAAGAAAAGAAGTGGAAAAATGCGAAAGCCCATGTCTTGTTGTTAAATAACTTCATTACTGTCCGTTATGAAACGATCCCAGGTCAATTAACGACAAATGAAATTAAAGACTATTTAAATTTACATATCAATCAAACCATTCGAATCCCACTTGAAAATCCTGTCTTTGATTTTGAGGTCGTGGAGAAAAGCGAGGATGAACAAAGGATCTTTATTGTGGCCTATCCAGGTGGACTCATCCACCAATACTAAGAAATTTTACAAAATGCTTCCTTGAAACCGGCAGTAGCAGACATCAATGCACTATGTCTCTATCGAATCTCCGATCAAAAAGGGAGGATCAATAAAGCAAAAGATCACCATACGCTGTTGTTGGAATGGGATCCTTATGACACTTCCATTATGGTTTTTAACCAAGACCGACCGACATTCAATCGATTTTCTCATTCACCACGCCTCTCTGAATCATGGGGAATTTCACCGAAAGGAACTTGGCAATGGCTTCAATCAGAAGCTGAATTAGAAAATATCCTATTAGACCAAATCAACGGCTTAGAACGCTTTTTAGACTTTTATCGCTATTCCGTCTTAAATGGGGAAGGACAAGTCTCAGAAATTATTTTGGCCGGAGAATTCCCGAACTTGAAAGAACTAGGCAACCGGCTGAAAGATCGTTTTATGGTGGATATTAAAATGCTGGAGTTACCCAAACAAGTAGACCAATCTTTTGGTGCCTTATATGGGCTCACGCTTAAAGAAGAGGCAGGTGAGAAACGCCTATGATTAATGTAAACTTTTTTGAGAGAAAGAAAATTAACATTCTCCCTTATATCGCTGGTGGAATCTTTTTCCTCTTGCTTCTTATCATGGGACTTTATTTTTTCTTTATCCGCATGCACCATCAACAAACGATTGAGGACAGTCACGCATGGTTAGATGCCCATGCGGAAGAAGTGGTGCTCTCTAGACAAATGAACCGCCTAGACCGATTGGAAAAACAATCCTTAGATGTCCAAACGCAATTGAGAGAAAATCAATACCTAATGGATACAATCGCTGAAGAAATTTCTTCAGTAGTACCTGAAGAAGCAACGAGAATAACTTCCTTCACACTCGCAGAACCCAACCAGATAACGTTAATCCTAGAAGATACCGAAGCCACGATGGCTCAAACAATCGTAAATGATTTAATGATATTACCTTTTACGACCAATGTTCAGTTTTTATATGCTGAAAATCAATCCGCTGAAGACAGTCAGTTAAGCTGGGAATTGTTAATCGATATCACCCCAGACCAAAATGCATGGGAGGTTCCACAATGACCATAAAATGGAATCGTGAATCATTTCTTGTCATTCTAACCGCCTTAATGATTTTGATTGGGCTTTTTTACTATGGAAATCTATACATCGTTCAGCCAATCAAAGAAGAAGCGGATGGACTGACAGATACCGTTAAAAATCAGCAAGCACTGCTTGAATCCTATCAACCAAATGAAGAAACATTGCTGGCATACGAAGAAAGTTATCAAGAAACGGAAGTGTTTTTACCTAGGGGTGTTCAAGTCACAGATGAATTAGTAATCCTCGAGCAACTAGCCGAACAGTCTGAAGTGACGATTCTAACCGTCGCCCGAAGTGAAGAACAGCAAGCAATCGAAGAAGTGTCAGAAGACTACGCGAAAGATATCTATACCGTACAAATGGAAAGTGGTTCATCTGAAAACTTTCGTCAACTGATCAATCGCATAATGAATGAAGAACGAGTATGGAACATTTCATCTTTTTCTTATGAAAAAATAGACGA